>DASZYD010000001.1:0-36997 GCA_035545555.1 Saccharimonadales bacterium (SeqCode)
TGTAAAAGCCGGCTATGGCGAGTTTGCCCTGTTCGAGCTGGGCAAAGCTCATAATCTGACGGAGACAGACGAAGATACGCTGCCGCGCGAGGTCTCGGCCCTGAGCCTGGTCTGCGCGGCCGAGGACAAGATTGCCCACAGCCGCTACGGTGGCGCGGCGTATTACCAGGCGCGCCGCTATCTTGTAGACCTGCTCATTGCTTTCGCGGTTAACGATATACGGATGGACGAGCCGCTGGCCGGTGCCGACCTCAAAGGCAATCCTTGGATGATTCAAATGGCCGCGCCGTTTGAACCCGGCCGTACTGCGCTGGTGCGCGACGCGCAGGGGCTTACCTGGGGCATGGTAGGCGAATACAAACTATCGGTGCGCCAAAAACTGAAGCTGCCGGCCTATAGCGCCGGGTTTGAGCTCGACCCGCTGCTGTTTGCCTGCGGTCATGGCACAGCCTACACGCCGCTGCCGCGTTTTCCGAAGGTTGCGCAAGATATCTGCCTGCGTGTTGCTGCTGACATGCCCTATGCAAACCTCGAACAATTCGTTGGCCGGCAGCTGTTCGCGGCGAAGCCAGAGAATACTCATCTAACAACCACAACTATCGATATCTACCAGCGGCCGGATGATCAAGCGCACAAGCAGATTACTTTTCGTGTCAGCCTGGCAAGCTACGAACGGACACTGACGGACAACGAGGTGTCCGAACTGCTCGACAAGCTCGCCGCTGCCGCACGAGAACAGCTGCAGGCTGAAAGGATCTAGCGGTGAAACGCTTTGCTGCCATCTTCCTGCCGCTTGTCTCGGCTGCGCTGCTGGCGCTGCCGGCTGTTCCCGCCGCGGCCGATGTGAACGACTTCACGGTTACGGACTTCACAGCAGACTACTATTTGTCCAAAAATGACCCGCAGGGCGCACTACATATCATCGAGAACATCTCGGTCGACTTTACCGATAATAACCACGGCATTACCCGCGCCATCCCCGAATCGTACCAGGGACAATCACTCCACGTACACGTCAACAGCGTAAGCTCCACCAGCGGTGCGCCGGCAGAGTATACCACCAGCCGTACGAACGGTAATGAGGTGCTCAGGATCGGCGATCCGAACCGCACCGTGACAGGCCATCAAGAATATACCATCGACTATACCGTACAGAACGTTGTTACTTTTTATAAAGACCATGATGAGCTCTATTGGGACGTGAACGGCGGCCAGTGGGACCAGCCGTTCACGGCTGTGCAGGCCACACTCCATGTGCCGGCTGGCGCGCGGCTGTGGGCCCGGCAGCCGGTATGCTACACGGGCGCATATGGCGCCACAGCACACGATTGCCTGATTGATACGTCGCCGGCAGGCATCATGGCGGCCGCGACGGACCTGGCGCCCGGCCAGACGCTGACCTTCGTGGCCGGATTTGACAAAGGCTACTTCCGGCCGGCAACCTGGCGTGACCGCCTGCGCGACTATGCGGTGCCGGCACTGCAGTTCGTTGTCCCGCTGGCGGTGATCGGCGGCGCCGGCTTCATCTGGTGGTGGAAGCGCGGCCGCGACGCCAGAGGGAGGGGCACGCTTATCCCCCAGTACGACGCGCCCGACCAACTGAAGCCGATTGAAGCCGGCGCGGTGGTTGATTTCCGGGTCGACGACCGCGACCTAACGGCGACCATTATTGACCTGGCGATCAGAAACTACCTCAAAATTATTGAAAGCAGCGGCAAAAAGCTGTTTGGCAAGCAAAAGCGGTATACGCTGCAGTTGACGAATAAGGACTGGAGCGGGCTGAATAGTTGGGAGCAGGAACTGCTGGGCGGGTTCTTCGGCTTTGATGGCAACACGGGGTCAGTTGATCTGTCTGCCATGAAATCGAAACTCCAGACCCATGCGCGCAACATTAAAAAATCGGTGGAAGCATCGCTTGTTGACCGCGCATATTTTGTCTCGAAGCCATCCAAGTACCTCACCATAAGCATACCGACGATCATCTTTGCGGTGGCTGCCTTTGGGTTCACCTCGCCGGCCGCGCTCCAGGGAGGCTGGCTGCTGTGGGGTGTTGTCGTGGGAGTAGCGGTCTTCGGGGTGTTCTATCACTTCTTGCCCGCCCGGACGGCGAAAGGTACGGCGGCAAGAGAACACATCCTTGGCTTGAAGCTGTATCTGCAAGTGGCCGAAAAAGATCGTATCAAGATGCTGCAGAGCCCGGATAGCCCGTACGCCGCCAAGACAGCCGAACCGGCACGGACAGTCGAGTTATTCGAGCGGCTGCTGCCCTATGCTATCGTCCTCAAAGTAGAAGAACAATGGGCCGGCAAGTTTGCCGATGTCTACAAAACCCAGCCGGATTGGTACGTCGGTAACTACAGCGCTTTTACGACCGGCTATCTTGTCGGAGCGCTCGGCAACGGGCTGAACGGCGCGATGGCATCCAGTTTTGCCAGCCCTCGTAGCTCCAGCAGCAGCGGGTTTGGCGGTGGCGGCTTCGCCGGCGGTGGCGGTGGGGGTGGAGGCGGTGGCGGCTGGTAAGCCGCCCGAACGCCAGCCCGGCAGGGCGGTCATTGCTGCTTGTGCGGCGCCATTGTATGCCGATACAATTGAGCGGTATGCAGGCGATCGTGCGGATTTTCCGGTTTACCAAGTCGCTGTGGCGTTACTACGTCGCGATTTCTGCCTTCACGATTTTGCTGTCGCTGATGAGCCAGCTGACGCCGTTGTTTACCAAGGGCGCGATTGATCAGATCACCAAGCTACTGAGCGGCGGCCAGGCCAACGTCGCGCTGGTAGCCATCTTTGCGGTACTCATCTTTGTGACCGATGTCGGCCAGACGCTGCTGAGCAATGTCAGCGGCTACCTGGGCGATATGATGGCCGCTAAGCTCCAGCAACTGATGAGCGAGCGCTATTACGCGCATGTGCTGAGCCTGTCGCAAAGCTACTTTGACCATGAACTGAGCGGCAAGATCATCAACCGCATGACGCGCGGGCTGGGGCAGATCAGCGATTTTATGCAGATGTTCAGCAATAACTTTCTGCAGTTCATCTTCAGCACCATTTTTTCACTGATTATTGTCATGTGGTACAGCTGGCAGGTCGGGTTGATGCTCCTCCTCTTATACCCTATCTTCATCTTTCTCACCACCCGCACCAGCAACAAATGGCAGGCGTGGCAGCGCGACATCAATGAGCATCAGGATATTGCCAGCGGCCGCTTTGCCGAGGCAGTTGGGCAGGTGCGCGTGGTCAAGAGCTTCTTGCAAGAGGAGCGCGAGCTGTCGTTCTGGCGCCGCATGTACCACGCGGTCGTATGCACTACCAGGCCGCAAAGCGGGTACTGGCATCGGCAGGACATCGTGCGCCGCTTGGTACTGAATGTCATCTTTCTGGCAGTGTTTGTCTTTATCTTCGTGGAGACAGCACAGGGACGGTACTCGCTTGGCACGATGGTACTGCTCATCCAGTATGCGATGCTTATCCGCATCCCCATTTTCAGTATCAGCTTCTTGGTAGATCAGACGCAGCGGGCCGTGGCCAACACGACTGAATATTTTGCAGTGATGGATACCCGACCGAGCGTCGTGGATGCGCCCAGCGCCGTGGCGCTGCGCGCCGCCAAAGCCGAGATCGTGTTTGACGCTGTCGACTTTGCCTACGAGGCGCATCATCCGGTACTGCGCAGGGTTTCGTTCCGTCTGCGCCCCGACACAAAGGTAGCGCTGGTGGGTGAGAGCGGCGAAGGCAAGACGACACTCACCAACCTGCTGCTGCGTCTCTACGATGTCGGCGCCGGCCGCATCCTGATCGACGGGCAGGATATCCGGACCGTTACTCAGGCGAGCCTGCGCGCTGCCATTGGCGTGGTATTCCAGGACCCAGCGCTGTTCTCGGGTACGATCCGCGAGAATATTGCCTATGCCGACCCGCAGGCAACCGACGCGGCCGTCATTGCTGCGGCCAAGGCGGCCAACGCTCACGAGTTTATTGAGCAGCTTGAGAAAGGCTACGACACAGAGATCGGTGAGCGCGGCCTGCGCCTCAGCGGCGGCCAGAAACAGCGTATTGCCATTGCCCGGGCGCTGCTCAAAGATGCGCCCATTCTTATCCTGGACGAAGCGACCTCAAGCCTGGACAGCAGGAGCGAGCACCTGGTACAGGAGGCACTGCAGCGGCTGATGAAGGGCCGTACCACGCTGATTATCGCCCACCGGCTGAGCACTATCGAGCGAGTCGACCAGATCATCACCTTGCGCGGCGGCCGGGTAGATGAAATCGGCTCGCCGAAGGAATTGGCCACATCAGGCGGCATCTACGCCGAGCTACTCAAGCTCCAGCAAGGGCATACCGAAGCCTCCAAGAAGAAACTGCGCGAGTTCGAAATTGCCGGGTAGGCTTGCCGTCAGCCGCGGTGCCACCTATACTATGCTGTATGAAAAAGGCGGTGCGGGCGATTGTCTTTAAAGACAACCAGCTACTGGTGATCCAGCGGAACAAGTTCGGCAAAAAGTATTGCACACTACCCGGGGGTGGTGTAGAGATGGGCGAAACCATCGATCAGGCGCTACGCCGCGAGATGGCCGAAGAGACCGGCCTGCAATTGGGCAATGCCCGGCTGGTGTTTACCGAAGCGGCGGGCGAACCGTACGGCACGCAGTATGTCTATCTGGTAGACTATGCCGGCGGTGAGCCGGCACTGGCACCGGACTCGGACGAGGCAAGCATCAACGCGCTGGGGCAGAATATCTATCAGCCGGCCTGGCTCCCGCTCGATCAGCTGCCGGCGGCGCCATTCGTGTCCGAGCGGCTCAAGCAAGCTATCTTGCGCGGTATCAAAGCAGGCTTCCCGGCCGGAACGGAGGTGTTGTAGGCCATGTCAACACGGCGCGATCGAGTATTTGCCTGGATGGGTGTCGTCGTAGCAGTTGCTTCGGCACTGGCGCTCAGCGGGGCAGTTATCATCCAGCAAATCATCAGTGACCATGCGGCACGGAGTACGGCTGATGCGTCGAACGCATCGCAGACCAGCACCTGCACGGACAACAGCCAGACCGAGCCGACGCTTGCAGCTCCGGATAGCTACAAGCCGGCTGGTGCGGTGACCAGCTTGCAGCGTACTGACCTGACGGCCGGCAACGGCGCAGCAGCCAAAGCCGGCGACTGTCTGGTAGTCAAGTACTACGGGACGCTGGCCAGCGACGGCACCATGTTCGACGAGAACTTTACCAAGACCACGGCCTTCGCGTTCACGCTGGGGGCAGGCCAAGTCATCCAGGGCTGGGACCAGGGGCTGGTGGGGCTCAAAGTGGGTGGTGTGCGCCGTTTGGTCATCCCGGCTGCGCTGGGGTACGGCAGCCAGTCGCCAAGCGCTGCCATCCCTGCCAACTCCGATCTGGTCTTTGTCGTCAAGCTGCTACGGATTCAATCCTAAAAAACGGCACACATCCGCGGTAAAAAGCACAATATATAGCGTGCTTGACCGTGCTGCTTACGCTTTATATACTACACAGTACACGTTTGCGAGGCGTTCTAAGACAAACATGGGGGTGGAGTAAGCCAACAAAGGAGGGTTAGGGTTCAATGGTCAAACATATCACCATCTTTACGACGAACACCTGCGCTTACTGCGCCATGGTCAAGAAATATCTCGACATGAAGCAGCACAGTTATGAGGTCGTTAATCTGGATGAGCACCCCGAGCGCCAAGCAGAAGCGTTGGCCCTGTCGGGCGCGCTGACCGTCCCGGTAACGGTGGTCACTAAGCATGACGACACGCGCGAGGTAGTCGTCGGCTATAATCTTGCCAAGCTTGCCCCGGCTATTGCGTAGCCGGTACACTAAAAGCCATGGAAGCACCACGGGTAGTTGTGTACGGCGCTGCCTGGTGCGCCGATTGTCACCAGTTAACTGGCTGGCTCGACAGCCGGCGGGTGGCATATGTATATAAAGATATTGATCGCGAGGCCGGTGCTCGCGACGAGCTGCTAGGGTTGACCGACGGTGCCGAAGCGCTGCCGACGCTCCAGGTCGGCCGAACGGTCTTGGTAGAACCATCAAACGATAAAGTGTTGGAGGCGTTAGGCATGAGTGATGAGACGACAGGGCAGCGGCATGAGGTAGTGATGGTCGGCGCCGGGCCGGCCAGCCTCAGCGCCGCCGTATATACGACGCGTGAAGATATCGATACGCTGCTCGTTGAGCGGGGCGTCGTCGGCGGCCTTATCGCCGTAACCGACAAGGTTGACAACTATCCCGGCTTCCCGGATGGCATCGAAGGGCTGACACTCGCCGATGGGCTGCGCAAGCAGGCCGAACGGTTTGGCGCCAAGATTGAACTGGGCGAAGTAACCAAGATTACTGATGAAGGGGAGTATAAACGGCTAGCGACTACGAGCGGAGATGTGCTGGCCCGAGCAGTGCTGATTGCTACCGGCAGCGATTATAAAAAGATCGGCGTGCCGGGTGAGCAGGAGTATTATGCCCACGGCGTACACTACTGTGCCACCTGTGACGGCGCTTTTTACCGTGACAAGCGCCTTGTCGTGGTGGGCGGTGGTAATTCGGCGGTGCAGGAGGCCTTATTCCTGACCCGTTTCGCTACGCATATCGACCTGCTGGTGCGCAGTACGCTCAAGGCGTCGGAGATTCTGCAACACGAACTGGATGCTATGGTTACGACCGGTAAGATCACCGTGCATCTTGGCACGACAACCGATGCAATCCTCGGTGAAGGCGGCAGAGTAACGAAAGTGGCCGGTACGGATACAGACACGGGCGAAAAGGTCGAATTCCCGACTGACGGCGTGTTTGTGTTCGTGGGGCTGAAGCCGAATAGTGAGTTCCTGCAGGGTTCCGGCATCACCATGGACAAGTTCGGCTTTGTGATAACCGATGGACAGCTGCAGACGACCATGCCCGGCGTCTTTGCCGCCGGCGACATCCGCAGCGGAGCGACCATGCAGATCGCGACAGCTGTAGGTGAAGGCGCAACGGCGGCACTTACCATTCGCGAATACTTACAGGGTAAACTATCCACCAGCCACAAGTAGGCTATGTGCTGTAGCCGGAAAAGAAGTCAGTAACCAGTTGGCGGGGTGCTATACCGAGCGCCTGTAGGTCGCGGGCCAAAGACTCAATCTGTTGCTCGGGCCCGGAAAGGTAGATCAACGTATCGGCCGACGGGTGCCCGAGGCGCATGATCCGGCCGGCGGACAGCCGGCCATGTTCGCCCTGCCAAGCAGGCGAGGGGCGGCTGGCAATTACCGTCGGGCGCATTCCCGCCTGGGCAAATACAGCCGGGGCTATAGCATCCTGCTCGGTATGTACGCCATATACAAGGCGAATAGGGCGCCGCTCACCGCGCCGCACCAGCCAGCCTGCCATGCTGCGAAACGGGGTAATGCCGATGCCGCTGGCCACAAACAACAGCGGCACTGCCGGGTCTTTCGGCAGGACGAAATCGCCCATTGGCTCGGTCATGTGCAGCACCGCGCCGGGTACCAGCGCAAAGAGCGCTCGCTTGAATGAGCTGCTTCGCTCATCGCCCGCGTAGCACGTTGTCACACCGATCAGCTCATCGCCGGGAGTGCTGCTGAGCGTAAACCAGCGCTTCTCGCCGCGGCTATCCGGCATGTCGTGGCGCAGTGTCAGCTCAACATATTGCCCCGCCTCGAACCGCACCGGCCGCTCCGCCCGGAACCAGAAGGTTGCAGCCACGGGTGTATGACGCATAACACGGTCAAACACAATATCCATGACATAAAGTATACAGGTGATAGCAGGTGTAGGTTTGACAATACGGGTGAGTAGGCCGTAGCATGCATATATAGCAAGGAGCGATGAGGATGAGCGCTTCATCGGCTGAGCGGCCTGATGACTTTTCTAATGATCATAGCGATAGCGATAATCGCTATGAGTGGGCAGACGATATGTGCTTGCGACAGTTTTTGGGCATGGAGATGTTGCGCCAACGGTATGAAACCGAAGGACCGCTGTGCCAAAAGTACAAACGTCCGGCGATACAGGCAGCGAAGACGGTGCTGCGTGACCTGCGTGAAGAATTTCTGCGTGCCGCGGCAACTCGTGAGGAGCGACAATGGGACCGCTTCGTCGCGCTGGTCGAGTTGCATGATCGCTATGCACGAGGCGAACTGGATGAATTTGCAAACGGCTACTGATGGTATGTAAACTGGATAGTCCATCTGAGCCGTGTATAATAGTTTCCAAAGAACCATCATCATATAACGGAGGTCACAGATATGGCAGATTTTAACGTGGTGCTGGATCCAGGCGACTGGCAGAACGGCAGTGTCAACACGGTTATCGAAATACCGGAAGGCTCACATCTCAAGGTAGAGTGGGACCGCAAACGCGCGGCCTTTATGATCGACCGCGTGGAGCCGGCCATCTTTCCCAAGCCGGTTAATTACGGCTTTATCCCACAAACGATTGATGAGGATGGCGACGAATTGGATACGTTGGTTGTGTGCAGCGAGCCGATTCCGACCGGCGTGTGGCTCCAGGTGACGGTTATCGGCATCCTCAACTTCGAGGACGACGGCGAAATGGATTACAAGATTGTCTGCGTGCCGGCCGACGACCGCAACACCGGCGATACCATCAAAACGCTTGACGATCTTGGCGAACGCTGGAAACAAAAGGTGGAGTTCCACTTTAACCACTACAAAGATCTCAAAAAGCCCGGCTCGACCAAAGTACTCGGCTGGGGCGATGCGGAAGCCGCCCAAAAGATCATCGGCGAGTGTGTCGAACGGTACAAGGCCGCGCACAAGTAGCCGGCTAGCCTGAAGCTGCTGCCACCGGTTGCATCATCTTGCTCGTGCTTCTACAATGGAACCGTAGAACAGTCAGCGACTAACAACACGGAGGGTGAAGCATGAAGACACGGGTAGCGATTAACGGGTTCGGTCGCATTGGCCGTAACGCTTTCAAGATCGCCTTTGGACGCGATGATATCGAAATCGTAGCCATCAACGACCTGACAGACACCAAGACGCTTGCCTACCTGCTCAAGCACGACAGCAATTACGGGCTGTATGACCAGGAAGTCGGCTTTGACAGCCAGGATATTATCGTTGCGGGCAAACACGTAAAGGTGCTGGCCGAGAAAGACCCGGCCGCTTTGCCGTGGAAAGACCTGGATGTCGATGTGGTCATCGAGTCGACCGGCTTTTTCGTCGAGCCGGACAAGGCGCGGGCACATGTGACGGCTGGGGCCAAACGGGTGGTGATCAGCGCTCCGGCCAAGGGCGACAGCGCCGACTCGGCCCCAACGGTCATCCTCGGGGTCAATGACGACAAGCTGGAGACGGTGACCGATGTGATGAGCAACGGCAGCTGTACCACGAACTGCATTACGCCGGTAGCTGGGGTGCTGGAAAGTGCCTTCGGCGTTGAGAAGTTGATGATGACGACCATCCACAGCTACACTGCCAGCCAACACCTGCAGGACGGTCCAGGCAAGAATCTGCGCGAAGACCGTGCCGGCGCCCAAAACATCACACCAACGACCACGGGCGCCTCAATCTCTTCGGCCAAAGCGCTGCCGGCGCTGAACGGTATTTTCGGCGCGCTGGAGGTTCGTGTGCCAACACCGGTCGTGAGTGTGGCTGACTTCTCGGTGATCACCAAGCGCAGCGTCAATGCCGATGAAGTGAACGAGGCCTTCAAAAAGGCCGCCAAGGAACCGTTCTACCAGGGCATCTTGGACGTGACCGAAGAGGAGCTGGTGAGTACCGACTTTATCGGCAACAGCCACTCGGCCATTGTCGACCTCAAGCTGACGCAAGTTGTCGGCGGCAACCTGCTCAAAGTAGTCGCTTGGTACGACAACGAGTGGGGCTACTCGAACCGCTTGGTCGAAGTGGTCGCCGACGTCGGCAAATATCTGCATCAGAAGGAAGCGCACGCGCACGCCTAAACGGCCGCAGAACGGGGGAGGGGTGAAGATCTACATTGGCGCCGATCACAACGGCTTCGAGTTCAAAAAACAGCTGACCGACTTTCTCAAGCGGAGCGGGTACGAGACCGTGGACGTCGGCAGCGAGGCGCTGGACAGTGGTGATGACTTCCCGCAATTTGCCGGCAAAGCGGTCACATCGTTGCTGGCCGACCACGACCCCGACAGCCGGGCAATGTTGATTTGCGGCAGCGGACAGGGGATGTGCATCGCTGCTAACCGTTTTAAGGGCATCCGGGCGGCAATCTGCTGGAATGTGGCAGAAGCACGTGCCTCGCGCAATGATGACGATAGCAATGTCCTTTGTCTCTCCTCGCGCTATCTAAGCTTGGATGAGACGACACCCATTGTCACGACCTGGCTGCACACGCCGTTCGCCGGCGCCGCGCGCTTCAAACGACGCATCCGTCAGCTTGATGAGCTTGGCATGTAGGAGGAGATCACCGTGGCAACAAAAACAAGCAGAACGTCAGCAGTATTGGCACTGTCTGCCAACTGGCAGGCAGCATTCATTACCCTAGTGATTCTCGGCTGGGCCGGCGGTGTGGCGCTCATGATCTTCAACTTTGTGACGATCGACCAATATGTCAGCGGCGGCACGTGGGCGTTTTGGATTACGAGTTGGCTCCTGCCGGTGCTGTTTTTCGGTACGGCGCTGGCGTGTCTCCGCCACTACCGGCAAGCCGTGCAGCGGGTCTTTATGGCCTGCCTAGCGAGTACTATCGGGATGCTGGCGTACGGCCTAGCCAGCGGTTGGGAAAATCGCCTGTGGTATAGCCTGCATACGCAGGCGGTAAGCGCCGGTGATACCAGCTGGTGGGCGGCATTCGGCAACGACTGGACGGTTATGGCGGTGTGCCTGGCCCTCTACGCCAGTGGGCTCATGCTGGTAACGCATCGCGGGCGGAGGTAATGTGGCCGCGGTTATTTGTCCAACTATCACTGCCCAGACACCGGACGAGTACCGGACGCAGATGGAACGGGTAACGCCGTTTGCCGGCCGGCTCCACCTCGACGCGGCAGATGGTCAGCTGGCGCCGCGCCACCTGCTCGATCTGGATAAACTGTGGTGGCCGGGCAACAAGATGGTTGATCTGCACGTGATGTATCGCCAGCCGTTCCAGCATACAGAGTTGTTCATCGCGCAACATCCAAACCTGGTGATCGTACATGCTGAGGCCGAGGGAGATTTTCGTAGCTTCGCAGACCGGTTGCACCGCCAGGGAATTGAAGTCGGCGTAGCCTTGCTGCCGGCAACCGATGTACGGGTAATCGCACCTGCCATCCAAAAGATCGACCACGTATTGATCTTCTCGGGCAATTTGGGCTACCAGGGGGGCAGCCGGGCCGATCTGAGCCTGCTTACAAAGGTCAGGGAGCTCCGGCGGCTCAAGCCTGGGCTGGAGGTTGGCTGGGACGGCGGGGTGAGCGCCGAAAACATCCGGCAGCTGATTGTCGGCGGGGTCGACGTCCTGAACGTTGGCGGCTATATCCAGCACGCCGTCAACCCGGCACGGGCGTATGCTACACTGGAGGCAGCTGCATAAGCGGTTTGTTTGCGATGCCACAGACGAAACTACCCCTGACAATGTTGGAGCAAAAAGCCAACCTCATCCGTGAGGATGTTATCCGTATGCTGGAGCGCGCCGGCAGCGGGCACAGCGCCGGGCCGCTGGGGCTGGCCGATATCTTCACGGCACTCTATTTTGACATCCTCAACCATGACCCCAAACATCCGGACTGGCCGGAGCGCGATATTCTTATCCTCAGCAACGGCCATACGGTGCCGGTACGTTACGCGGCCATGGCCGAAGCCGGTTACTTTCCGAAGGTAGAACTGCTCACGCTGCGCCAACTTGGTTCCCGCCTGCAGGGCCACCCGGAGCGGGTGCGCCTGCCGGGGTTGGAAACCACCAGCGGCCCGCTGGGTTCGGGCCTGAGCCAGGCGTGCGGCATCGCGCTGGCCCTCAGGATGGACAAAGCGACCCATCGCTGGGTCTATGTGGTCATGGGCGACGGCGAACAGGACGAAGGCAACGTTTGGGAAGCGGCCATGCTGGCCGGCAAGTACAAGCTCAGCAATATCATTGCCATTACCGACCGCAACAACATTCAGATTGACGGGCCGACCGAGACGGTCATGCCATTGGAAGACCTGAAAGCGAAGTGGGAAGCCTTTGGCTGGCACGTGCTGGAGATTGACGGCAACGATATCGAGGCGGTGGTGGACGCCTGCGCCATGGGCCGCGCCATTACCGAAAAGCCGACGATGATTATTGCTCTGACGGTGCCCGGCAAAGGAGTGGACTTTATGGAATACGATTACCACTGGCACGGTACCCCACCGAACCACGAGCAGGCCAAGCAGGCGCTCAAAGAGCTGCGTACCCTTGGCGGCAAAATCCGGAGCGAGGCGGACTGATGCGTACGAGCAGTATGCACTTGGTAGCTGACATCACGGCAAAGGATATTGCCGGCGAGGCGATCCGCGCCGGCTTTGGCCGCGGGCTCGCCAAGGCCGGCGAGCTGGACGCCCGTGTGGTGGCGGCCTGCGCCGACCTGACGGATTCGACCAAGATGGGTGATTTCGCCAAGAGGTTTCCGGAGCGCTATGTCGAGATCGGTGTGGCCGAGCAGAACCTGGTGACGGTGGGGACGGGTATGGCGGCGATGGGCAAGATTCCCTTTGTCTCCAGCTACGCCGCGTTCATGCCGGGCCGCTGCTGGGAGCAGATTCGTACGACCATCTGTTTGAATGACCGGCCGGTCAAACTGGTCGGCTCGCATGCCGGCGTCAGTGTCGGCCCGGACGGCGCGACCCATCAGATGCTGGAAGATATGGCGCTGATGCGGGCACTGCCGAACATGGTAGTCATTGCCCCGTGTGACAGCGTGGAGGCCGAAAAAGCCACGCTGGCGATGGCCCGCGATGTGCGGCCCAACTACATCCGGCTCGGCCGTGAGGCGACGCCAGTTATCACTACTGCCGATACGCCGTTCGAGATCGGCAAAGCCTATGTGTTCGAGCCGGGCGAGGACGTGTCGATCATCGCTACCGGCACGATGACGTATCACGCGCTGGCGGCCGCTGCCGCGCTATACAAACAGGGCATCGATGCCGAGGTAGTACACGTACCTACCGTCAAGCCGCTCGACATAGAAACCATTTTGCACAGCATCCAAAAGACCAAGTGCGTGGTGACGGCAGAAGAGGGGCAGATAAACGGCGGTCTGGGTGGCGCGATTGCCGAGCTGGCCGGCGAATACTACCCGGTACCGCTCAAGCGTATCGGCATGCAGGACCGCTTTGGTGAGTCGGGCGAACCGAGCGAGCTGCTGGTGCACTTTGGGCTGGACGCCAAGCACATCCAACTTGCAGCGCACGCCGTCGTTGCCAAAAAAGGTTAAACGCTCGGTTTAACTCTTAGCGCTCCCGGCGTGGTTGCTGCTGCAGGTTGCTGTGTGCGAACTGATATAAGAGCCAGTTAGTGGCCGTAGAGCGGCCGGAATTGCGTTCGACCGTGCGGGCGGCTGGCGGCAGGTTAGAAGTATCAACTGCCTGCTGTGCCGCGGCTGGAGCCCGATGCAAGGCGATGTGCTTATGCCGTTTGAGGCCTGGCAGCTGCGTGATTGCAGGGTCAGTTACAATGATAGCCCAAATGTCGCGCAGCTTGACCGGCCGCGCCAGCTGGAGTTGGGGACCGTTCCAGGTGTTGGGCTGCATCGTATCGCCGAAGAATCGAAACTGTAGCTGTTCGTTGGGGTACGTGAGGTCCCGCCAGTAGGCAGCACCGCTCTCAGTCGGGCCGCCGCCTTCGGCCGTTTCGCCGATTGAAGGGTAGTGGGTTGCAAGGAATCGGGCAAAAATGCTACGAAAGTCCTTGCCTTTGACTACCGATTGGAAGAAAGCCGTTGCGGCATCCTGATTGATCAGCTCGACACTTTCACCCGGATGGTATTGTTCGTATGCCTGCTGTGCTTCCGGCGAAACCAGTGCGCCGAGCTCGGCGATATCTTTCATCGCCACCAACGCATCATCCCGCCGGGCCAGTTCAGGGCGGGCGCAGAAGTAGACAGGGAAGACCTCAAGTGGCGCGACTTTGCCAATATTCCAAAAGGTGAACGCATGTTGGCCGAGCTGGATATCAAGCTGGTCGGTAAGATAAGGTGAAGGCAAGCCGTTCGGCAGCCGTGGCCGAAGGTTAGTATAAGGCTTGATTTCCCCCTCGCTGATAATACGCAGCGCGTCATTGTAGCGGCAGCCATGCACCGGCGGCATAGCCGCTGCCCAACGCTCATGCACTGGTTCTGGGTCAACTTCAAACTGTGCCGCTACGGTACGCGCATTTATTTCGAAGTCGGGTTGCCACGCGCCGAGTTTCTCGGACATGCCGATTATTATACCTGCAACGACAAGGCGGCGGCTGCAGAATGTGCGGTTGCGCGCCGGCGGCTGCCATCCTATACTACGTAAACATAAGGGGTACCGAACAATGCCGCAAACGCTTGAACAGATGCAAACCAACTGCCGCCGGGCGCGGGAACGCATGGCAGCTGCCCGGGCCGAACATTGGGCGTTCGGCGCATTTAACCTCGACGATGAGGCGACGCTCAAAGCCGTCGCGCAAGCTGCTGCCAAAAAACAGGCACCGGTGCTGGTGGAGGTAAGCCAGGGCGAGGCAGACGACATCGGGCTTGAGAACGTCCGTGACATGGTGGATAACTTCAAGGCGCAGTACGGCGTAGAGATGTACGTCAACCTTGATCATTCTCCATCGGTCGCTGCGGCTAAAAAAGGCATCCTGGCCGGGTTTGAGTTTATCCATATCGACGTGTCGCAGGCCAACCACAATGCTACCGATGAAGAGATCATCGCCGCCACGAAAGAAGTTGTCGGCTACGCCCGCCTGACCGGCGCGCTGGTAGAAAGTGAGCCGCACTATTTCGGCGGCTCGTCAAATCTGCACACCGAGAAGATCGACTACGAGGAGATTCGCAAGACTTTCAGTACGCCGGAGGGCGCCAAAGCTTTCGTCGATGCCACGGGCATTGATACCTTTGCAGCGGCCGTCGGCAATCTGCACGGCAAATATCCGGTGCCGAAAAAGCTCGATCTGGAGCTGCTGCAGCGCATCCGCGAGGCGATCGGCTGCAATATCAGCCTGCATGGCGGCAGCGGTACCCCTGAGCACTATTTTGTCAGCGCCGTTAAGATCGGCGTGACCAAGGTCAACATCAATTCCGATATGCGCGTGGCATACCGCGAGACGCTCGAAAAAGTGTTGCGCGATAACCCTGATGAGTATTCGGTAGCGAAGCTTGTCCAGAAAGCTGTGGTGCCGGCGGTGCAGGACGTGGTCGAGCGCAAAATTGATGGCTTTAACTCGGCAGGCAAAGCGCGACCGTAGCGGCCATATTGCTTTTGCTTGGCCTGGTGTGGGATGATACAGGTAATGGACGACAAAACGACTGGGCAACTGTTTGATGTGATCGCCATCGGCGATATCGTGACTGATGATTTTATCAAGCTCTTCGACAATAAGGCGCACACCTATGTCGATGAACACGGCGTCAAAACACTCGCCATGGAGTTCGGCACCAAGATACCGTTTGACCACCGCGAGGTTGTTGAGGGTGTGGGTAATGCGAGCAACGGCGCTGTGGCGTTTGCCCGGCTGGGCATGAAGGCGGCATTCGTCACCAATGTCGGCGGCGACCAATACGGCCGCGACATGATTGCTGCGCTCAACCGTAATGGCGTCGATCACCGTTTCGTGCGTGTCAACCCCGACAAAAAGAGCAATTACCACTTTGTGCTGTGGTACAAAGAAGAGCGCACCATTCTTATCAAACACGAAGAGTACGACTACCAATGGCCGCAATTTCGCTCGACCGAGATACCGCGGTGGGTGTATTTCAGTTCCATCAGCGAGCACGCCATCCCGTACCACGACGATGTGGCAGACTGGCTGGATGAAAACCCGGCCGTCAAGCTGGCCTTTCAGCCGGGTACCTTCCAGATGGCGGCCGGCGCTGAGCGGTTGAAGCGCATCTACCAGCGCACCGAAGTGCTGATCCTGAACCGTGAAGAGGCGGTAACGGTTGGCGGCGGCAACCACGACGACGTGCATGACCTGATCAATCACCTGCACGCGCTCGGCCCCAAGATTGTCGTGGTGACGGATGGCCCCAACGGCGCCTACGCTTCGGATGGCCCGAACCGCTTCAAGATGCCGCTATACCCTGACCCGGCTCCGCCGCTCGACCGCACCGGTGCGGGTGACGCATTCGCGTCAACATTCGTCGCTGCGTTGGCAAAAGGCAATACCATTGAAGGCGCACTCCAATGGGCGCCCATCAACTCGATGAGTGTAGTACAAAAAGTTGGTGCCCAGGCGGGCCTCCTGAGCGAGCACGAGCTGGAGCAGTGGCTGCAAAAAGCCCCCGAGTGGTACAAACCCGAACGGTTTTAATCTATTTTCTGGCCCCCCATCACCGTCCGTTACGTTTCTTTTGGCCCAAGCACTGTCTCCTTCTTTTCTCCTGCAAGAAAAGAAGCAAAGAGCGGGGCCGGTTCCGTGTTCTTGGGTAGGTGTTGATAAGCGTCACAACCGGTGCAATAACTCGTCGATTCGCTCCTCAGACAAGTTGCGCCGCCGAAGGAAGTTGTGAAGTTTACAAACGCCTCCGCCACGACCACTCGGCAGACCGTCCAACCCCCGGCCCGGTACCCGATATATGCAGCGGCCATACGGATCCTGGCCTAAAAGTAATATCGGGGTTTGGCGTGCGGACATAGCGGCGGTTTGTTGTGAAAAGGCTTGAGATTATGGCGGCGAGACACTGCTTGTGCTACTGTGATAGGTAGATCATGACGAGGGTGTTATCCGAACTGCTGGGGGCGCAGGAGCCGGTCTTCAGCCAGCGGCTGCAGCGGCTGGAGGCGGCCAGTGGGCATGCCAATACGGACATCCACCTGTCGGCGGAGATTGAACGGGCGACCAAGCTAAAGCTGTGTGAGCTGGGGCTGGATCCGCACGATACCACCGGCCAGGAACTCTATGCCGCGCTGGAACAGCGGGTGCGTCGCGATGATGCAAGGCTGCGTGCAACCTTGCGGGCGCGTTACGGCGTCGGTATGTCACCTCACTTGCATGTCAGTAAGGCGCTGGCCGGTTTGCCGGTGCCCAAGAGCTGCTTTGCGCTCAAAACCGCGGTCGGCAAGCGGTTGCTGGCGAAGAACCCGCCGAAGCAGGTCATGAAAGCGCTCGGCTACCGCTCGTTCGACTCGATGATGCGGCGTGAGCAGCTGATGGCCGTCTGCGCCGCGGCATGGCTGCTCGAATCGGCCAGTTGGCGTAAGGCCATGCTGGCCGCATACAAGAAGCTGGTCGCCGCAGATTTTGAGATTCGCACGCTGAGTATCCTGGCACCCGACTCAACCCACTGGCAAAAACTGGCCGACGTGGTGGTCCAACAGAAAAAGCATAATATTATCGGCCTCAAAGAGTTCGGCGCGGTTATCCTGCTGCCGCTGCCGGCCGAAAAGCCGCCGGCCGCCACGCTCGCCATGCTGCTGCTGGCACTGCATGAACTGAACGACGTGCGCGCTGCCGGTACCTTCCTCAAGCTGTGCCAGGTCAAGCCGGAGTTTGGCCGGAACGTGCAGCTGGTGGTTACCGACGAGCCGAAGCTGGGTGCGGCACTCCTGGACGGCGAGGGCGTGCCCTGGCAGGTGGTGCAGCGCTACTACGCGCGCTTTCGCGAGCGCTTCCGTCCGGAACTGTTCGAGCCGCATGTCCAGAAAGAAGATTTGTGTTGGCATTCTATCGAAAAGGCGCTGGAAGCGATCGAGCCGAGCCTGACATTCTGGCGTCACACGACGAGCCTCGGCCTCAGCGACAGCAAGCATCAGCCGGTATCGCTGAATATCGTCGATGCCGCGCTCAACCTGTGCAACCGGCTGCCGTACGAACGCCGTATCGTTCACTACTTCCGCCACAGTTTGTGGCATGAGCTGATCATCCGTTATCTCAAGCACGAAGCGGTAGAGCGGGTCGTGCTGGGCAGCCTCGAATCACAGTTGGTGGCCGAACCGGTGGTAGAATAGAAAGAGCATAAAAGGAATACTATGCCGAACGACCTCGAAGACCTGAAAGCACTGCGCTACTCCATCTGCGTATCGGGCGCTGCCGCGGGAGAGACCGTCACCGAATCACACGGCAAAGCGGCAGCGCTGGGTGCGGCCGTAGCCCGCGAAGGGCATATCCTGACGACAGGGGCGACGGTGGGCTTACCCTATTATGCCGCCTATGGTGCCAAGCACGCCGGCGGTGTGAGTATCGGCTTTTCGCCGGCCAGCTCCCTGCGCGAGCATATCCGTAAGTACCGCTTGCCGCACGACGTGTTCGATTTCATCAATTTTACGGGCCTGAGTTACGTCGGGCGCGATCTGTATCTGGTGCAGTCGAGCGATGCGGTGATGACCGTCGGCGGCCGCTTCGGCAGCCTGCATGAGTTTACCTCCGCGCTGGAGGCACACAAGCCGTGCGGTGTGCTGCTCGGCAGCGGCGGCACGGCCGATTTGATCCCGCGCTTGATGGAAACGCTGGAACCGCCGGAAGGCGACCTGGTGATTTATGATGATGATCCGGAGCGCCTGGTACACCGCGTAGTAGCGCTGCTGGACAAAAAGTACGCCGACATCCACGAAGATTTGCAGCGCGACGTGCACTGGTATCTGCGCCGTGAGGCCCTGAAGCCGCGGCCGCGTGCCGGCTAAGTAAGGGAGGAACTATGGCTCCCGCCGACCATCACGCTCGATCATCCCGCCGCGGCTTCAACCTCTTTGAGCTTTTGATCATAGGGCTTATCTTGGGCGCCGCTGTCTTTACTGGTTGGTACGTCTGGGAGAGCGGCCGTATAGCCGATGAGCTATATGGACAGGCGGCAAAAACGGCCACTGCGGCGGATGCCGCGGCCGCAACGCAGACCCAAAACGATGGCTGGAATACGACAGTTACGTCCGGCAAAGGCGGCTTTCGCATCACCTTCCCTGACGGCTGGACAGGCATACGCCGCGATACGGCCAGCGATGCCTTCATGATCGGCGGCGAGGCCCAGCCGGAGATAGCACTGGGCCATAGGCCGATTATCACCAGTTCGGCGTTCGGCAGCGACGGCCCGACCGTGCTGTATGTCGGCATTGTCAGCGGCCCTTTTGAGGCGCCGCAGGGCACGGCAGCGGACGTTACACTAGAGAATGGCAAGACCGACCCCATCGCCGGCAAGAAGTACGTCTACGAATACCCCAGCGATGAAGTTGTCGGCCTCGGCACCCAACGCGTCAAAGGCGACCGTGACTATACATATGTGTTTCGCCTGGGCAGTAACAGGCGGCTGGAAGTACACTACTCGGTCTATGCCAGCGATCCGCGCAACAACAGCACCGTCATCGATGAACTGGTGCGCACCATCCGGTTGAACTAGCAGCCATAGTATGCTGTGAACGGTCAACGGGGTCTGCCGGCGCACCGTTACTACCGCAGCGGTCAGTTGGAAAACATGCTGCCGGCGGTGATATAATCACCTCCACACGAGATGAGGCACCTAAGTCCCGAGCATGCATCCGGGGTTCTTCAAGCAGAAGAGTCACGCCGGGCGTTCCTGAGAAGTGCCGGCCAGACAGCGAAACTGGTGCTGGTACTTGGTGCATTCGAGATGGGATCGGATGGTTTAGCCAATGGATGTGAGGCATTACAGGTTGCGCAGCGGCTCGAAAATACATTCATGGCCCTGCCGTCTGACGAGCAGCTTGCGGCGCAGTCGTTCAACGCTACTCGTGCACTTGCTATCCCTGCTTCGTCGGATGTGCGTATCAGCGCTTTCGGCGACAGCATGAATCTGGTCAATGGGGTGCGCGAATCAGGCGGTCAGGGAGACCCGTTTCCGCCGCAGCCCGGCTCCTGGGCCGAGGTGCTTGCGGGTATGCAAAACAATATGTTCCGCCAACTCCATCAGAAAACCGGGAGGCCTGTCGGTACCTGCCAAGCCGTAACATATGCGTATCCCGGCTCGACGACACGAGGGCTGGACGGGGCCGAGGCAGGGTATGGCGGGAATGTGCAGCTCGGCAATCCGGATATCCAGCATGCTATCGTCCATGATCCGGCGCTCCAGATCATAACGATTGGCGAAAATGGCAACAACTGGCAGCGGAGCGGTCATGTCGCCGTCAATCTGTACGAGGATACGAGCAGGCCCGTATTCCGGCAGTTTCTGGACATACTCGCAACAGACTCGAACGGCTTCTGGACAAAGGCGCGGGCATGGGAGATGTTGGCGGCAAACCCTGGCCTCCGGCGCGATGTCAATATGCTCATGGACGTATATGAGCAAGACGTGCAGGACTATGCTGCCGGCATCACTCGTGCCTTGCAGATGGTCGCCGACCTCAACCACCGCCGGATAGCGCAGGCATTGCCCGAGCTGTCGCTTATCGTTACACAGCCGATCGAACTGGCGTTCCGTAATGTCGTACCGCAGACGACCGTCGTCAGTAGAGGCGGCTATGCGGCCGCCGGCCCGATACGGCTGAACGATGTCCCGGCTGCCCGCCCGGCGGTCAGAGGAGTCGTTACTGATATCTATCGTTCGACGGCAGAGGCCCTGAAGGATGCTACGCGCCATCTGCCAACCTTTCCCAAGAGTACGATTACCGTTCCGCTGCTTGGCCTGGAACAGAACCAATCACTATTCTTTAGAGACGGCCATCTGAACGCGGCCGGTCAGCGGGCGGTGGCGGATAGGGTTGCCGCCCGGCTCGCTCTCGTCGGGGCATAGTGGCATTGCAATCGCTGCTTGCTACAATGAAGCGGTGAGCAGTTTTGTTCTTAAGAGTGACTTTGCTCCCACGGGCGACCAGCCGGCCGCCATTGCCACGCTGACCGGCGGACTGACGAAGGGCGAGAAAGAGCAGGTGCTGCTGGGCGTCACCGGTTCGGGCAAAACCTTTACGATGGCCAATGTGATTCAAAACCTGCAGAAGCCGACGCTGGTGCTCTCGCATAACAAAACGCTGGCCGCACAGTTGTATGGCGAGTTCAAGAAGTTCTTTCCGGACAACGCGGTGCATTACTTCGTCAGCTATTTCGACTATTACCAGCCGGAAGCGTATATCCCGCGTTCCGATACCTATATCGAGAAAGACAGCCAGATCAACGAAGAGATTGACCGCCTACGCCACGCCGCCACCGACGCACTACTGACGCGACGCGACGTGATCATCGTGGCGAGCGTGTCATGTATTTACGGCATCGGCACGCCGTCCGATTACAACGAACTGTCGATCGAGATCAAGGCCGGCGAGCGCCGGGTGCGCGACAAGCTCCTGCGCCAGCTGACCGACATCCAGTATCACCGCAACGATATCGACTTCCGGCGCAGCGCCTTCCGCGTGCATGGCGACGTGGTGGATATCTTTCCGGCGGGTGAGGAAGTGGCCTACCGGGTGGAGTTTTTTGGCGATGAGGTAGAACGGATCATGCAGATCGATCCGCTGACCGGTGAGATACTGGACAAGCCGGCCGCGGTTAAAATCTTCCCGAGCAGCCACTACGTGACGCCGCAGGAGAAGTTGCAGCAGGCGATTGGATCTATCGAACGCGAGCTTGCGGCGCGGCTCGGCGACTTTAAGGCGCACGGCAAGCTGCTGGAGGCGCAGCGCCTGCAGCAGCGTACGCAATTCGACCTTGAGATGCTCAAAGAAACCGGCTTCGTGAAGGGCATCGAAAACTACTCACGCTACCTGACCGATCGTGAGCCCGGCGAGCAGCCGGCTACGCTGCTCGATTACTTCCCGGATGACTACCTCATGTTCATTGACGAATCGCATATGACCATCCCGCAAATCCGCGGCATGTACAACGGCGACCGGGCCCGCAAAGAGGTACTGGTAGAGCACGGCTTCCGTCTGCCCAGCGCGTTGGATAACCGGCCGCTGACCTTCACCGAGTTCGAGCGTCACGTCAACAAGGTAGTATATGTCTCGGCCACGCCGGCGGACTATGAACTGTCCCGCTCGCCCGCGCCGGTGCAGCAGGTCATCCGTCCGACCGGCTTGCTCGACCCGCCCATCGAAGTCCGGCCGATTGAGGGTCAGATCGATGACCTCATCGCCGAAATCCGTGCCACGGTCGAGAGGCACCAGCGTGTGCTCGTGACCACCCTCACCAAACGCATGGCCGAGGAACTGACCGAATATCTGCAAGCGATCAACCTAAAGGTCGCGTATCTGCACAGCGACGTCGACACGCTTGACCGTACCGACATCCTGCGCGATCTGCGCCTTGGTGTGTACGACGTGCTGGTCGGCATCAACCTGCTGCGCGAGGGGCTCGACCTGCCGGAAGTCAGCCTGGTAGCCATTCTGGACGCCGACAAAGAGGGCTTCCTCCGCAGCGAGCAGGCACTCATCCAGACAGTCGGCCGGGCCGCCCGACACGTTGCGGGGCACGTCATCATGTACGCTGACCGCGTTACCGATTCGATGCGGCGGACTATGGACGAGACCAGTCGCCGCCGCGCCATTCAGGATGCGTACAACAAAGCGCACGGCATTACGCCGACCGGTATCACCAAGGCGGTCGAGAAAGGCTTGCGGCCCGATCTGCCCGAGGACGCGAAGAAGGCCAAGCTCGACCTCAAGAAAATCCCGAAGGATGAGTACGGCGGGCTTGTCAAAGACCTCACTGCCCAGATGGAGCTGGCGGCCGCCAATCTGGAATTCGAAAAAGCCGCCGAACTGAGAGATATCATTGCAGATATCCGGAGCAAACAGTGATGCGGACCGCTGTGCTACCTTATTGCAGATAAAGCGAGTACGTTGTATCATCTCCTTGAAATAGCATGGCGCCAGAAAAAAGCTGCGCCGCCGAGAAGTTCTATCCAAAGGACAGGATGAGCAATAATCATGATGAGCGCCTACGGCGCGCCGAGCGGCTAGAGGCAGAAGCTAGGGCTCTGCGGGAAGCGGCTGCTGCCGCTGGTGAGGTATTCAAAGCTGCCGGCTCAGCGAAAGATCTTTTTGCGGGCAGCTCGAGTAAAGACGAGCACCGGCCGCTTGAGGGTCAGCCCGGCACGGCAAAGTATGAGCGCGACTGGGGGCGCCTTGGTTGCATCTTTGGTGGTGGGAGCCTGGCGGTACTGCTCGCCTGTGGCGTGCTCGCCAGTATCGGCAGTAAAGGCCTGCAAAGTATCAAACTACCGTCGTTTAGCTTCGGAACCGACAAGTATACATACGACGAGTTCGCCCAGCACATGGGAGACCTATACCGCCAGGGTATAGCTCTGGCCGCTGCCGAACCATTGGTGCTGCTGCAGCGGGATGACATCCGCGATACCGTTACCATGTACCAACGCGCCGGCCTCAACGCGCAGGTGTATCCGCATGATGTTGCCGGCTATATCGTCCGCGCGTCCGAAGAGAACCATCCGACGTCGAGCATACCGGCCTTGCTTGAGGTGTGGCAGCCGTCAGGAAACGATTTGTCGGGGCAATTCCGGCAGGACCACCGGCTGGCTATAGCGGCGGATAAGCTCCTCATCGGTGCCGGCATCGTGGTGAGTATTGACGGCACATCGGAGCGAGACACCGGCAGCATCGGTATGGATGGGGTCTCGACCTTCTGGCTGCGGGTAGGTGCCGAGCCGACGATAGGCAATGCAGCGCATCAACTCGACCTTGCGCAAGGCGGCGGTGAGTATCTGGATGCGCAACCAAAGGAATCGCGCCGCCGGCTCTTTGCCATAGGCTTCGTTGCCATGTTGCATGGTGCTGACCATCTCGGCCGGGCACCGCAGCAGGCACTCGACACCGTAGAGCATGTTGCCGATACCGTTGCCGCACTGCGACTGGAAGACCCACGCGTCCTTCCGGAGACGCCATAATCTGCTACAATAGGTAGAAATGAGCAACTTATCACGCGAGGATGTCTTAAAATTGGCTCGATTGGCGCGGCTTGGCCTCACTGACGAAGAGGTTGCCGCCTACCAGCGGGAGATCAGCGCTATCCTGCACTATGTCGAGCAATTGGAGCGTGTGGACATACGTGGCCTCAAGCCGACCAACCAGGTGACCGGCCTGACCAACGTAACCCGCGATGATGTCGAACGCGACTACGGCTACAAAACGATCGAACTGCTCAAGCAGGTGCCGGCAGTGCTCGACGGGCAGATCAAAGTACAGAGGATGATCGGATAATGGACGGGAACGGCCGATGGCTCCCCATTGCGGCCCTTGCAGCAAAGGTTGCAGGCGGCGAACTCAAGGCGGCCGATTTGGTAGAGCAGGCGCTGAAAGCCATCGAAGATAAAAAGGAGTATGACGCCATTATCGCTACCGTAGCGGATCGTGCCCGCGAGCGCGCCAAACAGATTGATGCGGCGGTTGCCAAGGGTGAAACGGTCGGGCGTTTGGCCGGCGTGCCGTTCATTGCCAAAGACAACTTTTTGACCTTGGGCAGCCCGACGACGGCAGCCAGCAACATGCTGCGCGGTTTTGAGGCGCCTTATCAGGCAACGGCAGTCGAGAAGCTGGAGGCGCAGGGCGCCATCTGCGTAGCCAAGGCTAACCTCGATGCTTTCGCACATGGCTCCAGTACCGAGAACAGCGACGCTATGGTGACGAAAAACCCGCACGACAAGACGCGCGTGCCCGGCGGCTCGTCCGGCGGCTCGGCGGCAGCAGTCGTGCTCGGCATGGCGCCGTTCGCGCTCGGTACCGACACCGGCGGCTCTATCCGTGAGCCGGCCAGCTTTACCGGCTGCGTCGGCTACAAGCCCACTTATGGGCTGGTCAGCCGCAGCGGCGTCGTGGCCATGGCCAGCAGCACCGATTGTATCGGCCCGCTGACACGTACGGTGGCGGACGCTGCATTGGTGCTGGATGTGATGTCCGGCCGCGACGACCTTGACAGCACGACCATCGAGCGCGACCCAGCGTCGTACGTCGACCTGCCAAGCGACCTGAAAGGTAAGAAGATCGGCGTTATCAAAGAGTATATGGGCGAGGGCTTACAGCCGGGTGTGCGCACTGTCATCGAAAGCGCCATTGCCAAACTCAAAGCAGCCGGTGCCGACATACGCGACGTGAGCCTGCCCAGCTTGCCGATGGCTTTGGCAGTGTACTACATTATCGTGCCGGCCGAACTCAGCAGCAACCTGGCACGTCACGACGGCCAGCGCTATCCCTACAGCTACCCGGGGGCCAAAGATTTGGATGAGAGCTATACCAAGTCGCGCGGCCAGGGCTTCGGCAAAGAGGCCAAGCGGCGCATCATGATCGGCACCTACGTACTGAGCAGCGGCTATTACGATGCCTATTACAAGCGGGCACAGACCGTGCGCACCAAGCTGATGAACGAGTTCGAAGCCACCTTCAAAGAGGTAGATTTTTTGCTTGGGCCGACCGTGCCGATGACCGCCTTTAAGATTGGCGAGCATACCAGCGATCCGCTGCAGATGTATCTGAGTGACATTATGACCGTTGCCGTCAACCTGGTGGGTGTCCCGGGCATCAGCATCCCCGCCGGATTGAGCGAAGGCATGCCGGTCGGCTTACAGCTGATGGCGCCGCAGCGCCGGGACCGTGCACTGCTGGGTATCGCCCACGCAGCCGAGGAGTTGCTCCGTGCATAATTTTGTCAGTACGCACCAGACGCTTCTTACTATTGCCGCGGTAGTAGTCATCCTCCTGCTGGTCGCCATGCTGACGGCATGGAGCCGGCGTCCGCGCGAGCTGCATGCCGAGAGGTTCCAGCGCCGCTGGCAAGAGATCCAAAAGCTATGCGCCAAAGGCGACACCTGGCCTGTGGCTATCATCGACGCCGATAAACTGCTGGACGAAGCGCTGAAAGGCTTGCGCCTGAAAGGCAAGACCATGGGCGAGCGTCTGGTGGAGGCCCAACGCCGCCTCAGTGATAACGACGGCGTATGGTTCGGCCATAAACTGCGCAACAAGATCGCGCACGAGGATACGCCGAAGCTGGAGCGCAAAGACGTCGAGGCCGCGTTGCGCGGCTTCCGCCAGGCCCTCAAAGATTTAGGAGCGCTCTAACATGATCGAGCCAGAAATCCGTGCCAAATATCAGGCGACTATCGGCATCGAAACGCACGTACAGCTCAAAACGGCCACCAAATTGTTCGCGGCGGTCGGCAATGATGCCCGCGATGCGGCGCCGAATACCCTTGTCAGCCACATCTGCTTTGGCCTGCCCGGCGCGCTGCCGGTTCTCAATAAAGAAGCGGTGCGCCTGGCGGCCCGGGCGGCTTTTGCGCTTGGCGCGACACCGCAGAAGTTCAGCAAATTCGACCGCAAGCATTATTTCTACCCTGATCTGCCAAAGGGCTACCAGATCTCGCAGTATGATGAGCCGATCATCATCGGCGGACGGGTCGACGTACCAATCATCGATGAGCAGACCAAAACCGTGCATACCGTTTCGGTCGGCATCACGCGTGCCCATATGGAGGAGGATGCCGGCAAAAGCATCCATCCGGTCGGCCGGGGCTACAGCTTGGTCGACCTCAACCGAGCGGGCACGCCGCTGCTCGAAATCGTTTCCGAGCCGGATATCCACTCGGCGGCCGAAGCCAAAGCGTATACTCACGAGCTATACTTGCGCATGAAGTATGCCGGCGTGAGTGATTGCGACCTGTACTTAGGCCAGATGCGTTTTGATGTCAACGTCAGCGTCAGCAGCGACCCGAAAAAGCTCGGCACCCGTACCGAGACGAAGAATCTCAATAGTTTTCGCAGTGTTGCCGGTGCGGTGGCGTACGAGATTGACCGTCAGATTGAGCTCCTCGAGCAAGGGCAGGCTATCACACAGGAGACCCGCGGCTGGGACGACGCCAAGCAGTGTACGTTCCCGCAGCGCAGCAAGGAGGAGGCACAGGACTACCGATATATGCCTGATCCTGACCTGCCGCCAATCGTTCTGGACGACGCGTATATCGACGCAGTCCGCGCCGAGCTGCCCATGCTGCCCGAAACGCTGCGCCATGACCTAGCCGGCCTGAACATCGATGCCAAGGTGGTCGAAGATGTGCTCGACCGCGAGCCGACGGCCGTTGCCATGATCCTATCCACGCTCAGGCAGTATGGCGCTAAAGCCGCCCGCCGCTCGGTATTCTGGCTGCTCGAGAGCGGCACGCTTGACCCGGTGCGCGACGGTGAACTGTCGGCCATGCTTGACGCCGGCGAGGTCAGCACCTCTGCCGCGAAACATATCCGCGAAGCGTTCGGCGGCAGCGACGACAGCGCCAACGCAATTGCTAAGCGGCTGGGTCTGCTGCAAGTCTCTGACGAAGCGGGGATTACCAAGATTGTGGCCCAGGTACTGGCGGACAACCCCAAAGCGGCAGCCGACGTACAGAGCGGCGAGCTCAAAGCCATCGGCTTCCTGGTCGGCCAGGTCATGAAAGCCTCTCATGGCAAAGCCAACCCGGGCCTTGCCCAGCAGCTCATCAGAAAGCAGTTGGAGCTGTAACCGTATGGAGCCGTGGCAGCGCCTTGAGCCGACAACCGTTCAGAAGGTCGGCTGGCGGACGGTTGTCACCAAGCGCTTCCGGTTGCCCGGCGGCCAGGCGGCAGACTTCCAAACTATCGGCGGCGAGCAAAGCCACTGCATTGCCACGATTGCGCTCACGCCGGACCGACAGGTAGTCGTCTCACGGCAGTTCCGCGTCGGGCCGGAGAAGGTGCTGGATGAGTTGCCCGGCGGCGGCGCCAACGCCGGCGAAGATTTCGAACTGGCGGCCCGCCGCGAACTCGAAGAGGAGACGGGGTACGCACCCGGCCGCATGGAATTCCTGGGCGATGTCTATAAGGACGCCTACACCAACACCACGTGGCATTTTTTCTTGGCGACAGACTGCCGGCCGGTGCCTACTGGCCAGCACCTGGACGAGCATGAGCATGTTGCGGTGCGGCGTATCACTATCGAACAGCTGTTCCGCAATGCCCGTTCGGGGTGCATGACCGACGCGGTGGCTGTTTTCCTGGCGCTCGATCGGCTCAAGGCTATGCAAAAGGAGGAAATGTAATGCGTACGAACACCAAGCAGCCGGCTGTCACCAAGGCCGTCATCGCCGCCGCGGGATTCGGCACGCGCTTTTTGCCGCAGACCAAAGCCATGCCGAAGGAGATGCTGCCGCTGGTCGACAAACCCATCATCCAACGCATTGTCGAGGAGCTGGTTGATGCGGGCATCCAAACCATTATCATCGTCAGCAAC
The DNA here is from genome assembly GCA_035545555.1 of Saccharimonadales bacterium (SeqCode). Taxonomy (GTDB): domain Bacteria; phylum Patescibacteriota; class Saccharimonadia; order Saccharimonadales; family UBA4665; genus JANWHZ01. The sequence continues at coordinate 28,261 of DASZYD010000001.1, forward strand.
TATTCCAAGCGTCCGATCGAAGACCATTTTGATGTGCCGCCTGCCGAACTGACCCATACGCTGCACGAGAGCGGCAAGCATGAGCTGGCCGAGTCGTTGCGCCACATCGCCGATATGGCCAATTTCGTCTACGTGCGCCAGAAAGAGCCGCTCGGCAACGCAGCACCACTACTGTACGCCGCCCATCTCATCGACGACGAGCCGTTCATTTACACCTGGGGTGACGACTTCATCGACGCTACGCCCAGTCGTTTCCGCCAGATGATCGACGCCTACCAGCGCCTCCATGGCTCGATCGTTTCCTGTATCCGCGCCCAAGACGACGCAGCCTACGAGCGTTATGGTATCGTAGCCGGAACCCCGTGGGCCGACGGCGTGGTACAAATGACAAGCATCATGGAAAAGCCTGGACGCGCGAAAGCGCAGTCCGACCTGGCGAGCGTCAGCGGCTTCCTGTTCGAGCCGGCCATCCTCAGGGCAGTCGAGCGGCAGGCTGCATCATTCGATGGCAGGGGAGAGCTCAAGATTCAAGACGCGATGCAGGCGATGATCGATCAAAAGCATCCGTACTACGCGCTGGAGATCGTCAACAGCACCTACTACGATGCCGGCAACAAGCTGGAATACCTCAAAACCGTCTTTGATTTCGCCTTACGCCGCGCTGACATCAAAGATGAACTTGCGGCGTATTTGCGTAAACGCCTGGCGCAGGAGTAGTATTACCTCATAAGCATAAGCGAGGGACTTCCGTCATGCAGCATGCCGAATCAATCCTTGTGATCATTGTCTCGACTACCTTGGCGCTGTTTTTGCTCATCGCCATTGTGGTGCTCATCCTGATCGCCAAGCTCGTCGCCAGCATCCGCCGGCTTGTTGAACATGCCGAACGGATCATGGAGACAGCCAGCGATGCTGCCGAGATGCTGCGTAACGCCAGCGGCCCGCTCGCGGCCTTTAAGGTGTTGCGCAACATTATGCGTGGGTTTGACAGGATGCATAAATAGGCGCCGGGGAGGGCGATGAAGCATATGGGAAAGACACTCAAAAAAGTACTGGTGGCAGTAGGGCTGGCGGGGCTGGCCGGCTACGTAGCGGGGCTGCTGACGGCGCCACAATCCGGCAAGGAGACCCGTGCTGACCTGAAAGAAGCCGCCGCACGCGGTATGACCGAAGGGGAGCGGCAGCTCAAAGAGGCGGTAAGCGAGCTGGGCGATTTGACCGACCAGCTCCGGCGCCGCGCCGCTGAGCTTGGTGACAAAGCCGGCAAAGAGGCGGCCGAGCTGGCCGACAAGGCCCGCCAGGCTCGTGACAAGGCGCGCGAAGTGCTGAGCGCCATCCACGAAGGTGACGCCGAAGACAAAGATCTCCAAACCGCCATCAAACAGGCCAACGACGCCCTCAAGCACCTCAAGGCCTACCTCCAAAAATAGCCCCTTGCTGTTGTAAATCTCTCAGTACCTCAGCCGGACCAATTCGGCTATACTAGAACGTAGCCAAGGAGGAGGGTAACAGCTTGGGTTCTTCGGTGCGTACTCCGGCATCGGTTGATGGCGGCGGGACGGATGCGGCGGCAGAGATCGTCAACGGGCTCCGTCCGAGCGATTATGTCCATCTACACAACCACACGCAGTACAGTCTGCTCGACGGGCTGACACGCGTGCCGGATTTGGTGGACTATGTCAAAAGCGCCGGCATGGAAGCGGTGGCCATGACCGACCATGGCACGCTTTCGGGCGCCATCGAGTTCTATAAAGAGGCCACCGGCAAGGGCATCAAGCCCATTGTCGGCATTGAGACGTACATAGCGGCGCGCAAGCACACCGACAAAGATCCCGGCAAAGACAAGCTGCGCTACCACCTGATTGTACTGGCCATGAACGAGACGGGCTACAAAAACCTCATGCGGCTGAGCACTATTGCCAACCTGGAGGGCTTTTACTACTACCCGCGCATCGATCATGACCTGCTTGCGCAATACAACGAGGGGCTGATAATTATGAGCGCCTGCATGGGCGGCGAGATCGGCGATGCCATGAAGCAGGACCAGTACGACCGCGCCAAAGATATCGCCAGCTGGTACAAAAGCGTTTTCGGTGACCGGTATTACCTAGAGATCCAAGATCACGGACATCCCGAGAACCCTCTCTTTAACGAGGAACAGCAGCAGGTGAACGAGCGCGTGCTGCGTCTGGGCAAGGAACTGGACATTCCGGTTGTCGTGACCTGCGATGCGCACTACCTCAAGCACGAAGACCAAAACGCACATGAGATCTTGCTCTGCGTCGGCACCGGCTCATTTTTGAGTGATGAAAAGCGTATGACGCTCAAAAACTACCCGCTGCACGTAGAAGACCCGGCAGAGATCATCAAGCGCTGGGGTGCAGATCACCCGGAGGTAATCCGTAATACGAAGGCAGTTGCCGACCGCTGCAACCTGCAGATCGAGCTGGGGCGGATTCTTATCCCGAAGTTCCCGGTGCCGGATGGCATGAGCGAGAAAGCCTACCTGGACATGCTGGTATTCCGCGGCCTGGCCTGGCGCTACGGCGGCAAGACCGAGGAAGAGGCCGCCAAGCTGACCATTGCAGCGGCGCGCGAGGTTATCCCGCCGGCGGCGCTGGAGCGGGTAGACTATGAGCTGAGCGTCGTCGACCAGATGGGCTTTAACGGTTACTTCTTGATCGTGTCGGATTTTATCAACTGGGGAAAGAACCAGGGAATCATCTTCGGCCCGGGCCGCGGCAGCGCCGCCGGCTCGATTATGGCCTATGCCACCAAGATCACTGATCTGGATCCGCTCAAATACGATTTGCTGTTTGAGCGCTTCCTTAACCCCGACCGCATCAGCATGCCCGACGTCGACGTAGACATTCAGGATACGCGCCGCGACGAGGTCATCCAGTACTGCGCCGAAAAGTACGGCCACGACCGCGTCGCCAACATCGTGACATTCGGCCGGATGTTCGCCCGCAACGCCGTGCGCGACGTCTCGCGCGTGCTGCAGGTGCCCTATGCCGAAGCCGACCGTCTGGCCAAGATGCTGCCGCAGCCGGTACAGGGGCACCACGTGCCGTTGCCGAAGGCGCTGAAAGAAGACCTCGACCTCAAGCGTGAATACGAGACGAACGAGACATCCAGGAAGGTGATTGACGAGGCCATCGTGCTCGAGGGCACGGTGCGCAGCCACGGCGTCCACGCCTGCGGCGTGGTAATCGCGCCGGACGATCTGGTGAAGTTCCTGCCGCTCGAAATGGCACAGAAAGGCGTGGTGACGACGCAATTCCCGATGGGCCAGGTAGAGGAGCTGGGACTGCTGAAGATGGACTTTCTGGGCCTGTCCAACCTGACCATCATCAACAACACACTGCGCATCATCCGTAAGGTGTATAAAGATGCCGTTGACCTGTCGACCATCCCGCTCGACGACGCCAAATCCTACGAACTGCTGAGCAGCGGCGACACCACGGGCGTGTTCCAGCTTGAATCTGCCGGCATGAAGCGCTATCTCAAAGAACTGCAGCCTACGGCATTCGAAGATATCATCGCTATGGTCGCCTTGTATCGCCCGGGACCGATGCAGTTTATCGAGAGCTTTGTGCAGCGCAAACACGGCCGCGAGCCGATCACCTATCTGCACCCGTCCATGGAGCCGGCGTTGTCCAATACCTACGGCATCTTGGTCTATCAGGAACAGTTCATGCAGATCAGCAAGGATGTCTGCGGTTTTACCGGCGGTCAGGCCGATACGCTGCGCAAAGCTATCGGCAAGAAAAAGATCGACCTGATGCTCAAAATGAAGCCGGAGTTCATCAAGGGCGGTGTAGAGCATGCCGGTGTGGCGCCTGAGCTCATGGAGAGGTTCTGGGCGCAGCTGGAAGAGTTTGCCAATTACTGCTTCAACAAGTCGCACGCCGCGTGCTACGCGCTCATCGCCTACTGGACGGCGTACCTCAAGGCGCACTATCCGGCAGCCTTTATGGCGGCGCTGATGACGAGCGACTACGACGATACCGACCGCCTGGCCATCGAAATCACTGAATGCAAAAAGATGGGTATGGACGTGCTGCCCCCGGACGTCAACGAGTCGTTTTTGGAGTTCGCCGTGGTGCCCGGCGAGCAGCCGCTGGTCCGCTTCGGCATGGGCGCGGTCAAGAACGTCGGCACCGGCGCGGTCGAGGAAATTTTGCGCGCCCGCAAAACAGGCGGGCCATTTGCCGACCTGGCGGACTTTTTGGCGCGGGTTGACACGCACATCGCCAACCGCAAGGCGCTGGAAAGCCTCATCAAAGCCGGCGCGTTCGACCGCTTCAGCGACCGTTCGACGCTGCTGCACAATCTCGACATGATTATGGCCTATGCCAGTAAGCTGGCCAAGCAGGCGCAAAGCGGCCAGACCGACCTGTTCGGGGCACTGCTGGAAGAAAGCGGCGTGCCCGCCCGCCCGCAGCTCACCCTACAGCCTCCGGCGACGCAGTATAATTCCCGCGAGCAGTTACTCTGGGAGCGTGAACTGCTCGGACTGTACCTGAGCCAGCACCCGCTTGAAGCATTCTCACTCTTCTTGAGTGAGCAGACCATGCCGCTCAAATCGCTCGATGTGGCGCATGACGGCCGTAATGTCACCGTCGGCGGCAACATCGTGGATGTACGCGAAATCACTACCAAAAACGGCCAAAAAATGGCGTTTGTGAAAATAGAGGACGAGACGGGCGAGATCGAGCTGATTCTATTTCCCAGTGTGCTGCAACAGACGCTTGGGCTCTGGGAACGTGATCATGTGATCCTGGCCCGGGGGCGCCTGACCGCTAAAGACCGCGAAGGCAATCTGCAGCAGGAGCTAAAGATCCTGTGCGATGACGCGCGTGAGATCACGCACGAGCAGGCAACGGCCTACCAGTCGACCGGCAAAAAACGGGAGGCACCCAAAGCCAACCCCCGCGCGGCCGCGAAGCAAGCGGCTGCCCGCGTCACCGCCAGTCGCAGCACGCGCGTGTACATCCGTCTGCTAAAAAGCGACGACCACGAGCTGCTCCGCTCACTCAAACGTGCCATCGACCAGCAGCAGGGCGAGAGCGAAGTCGTGCTGGTGCTTGGCCCGGACGGTGCCAAGCAAATCGTCCGTCTGCCCGCGCGCATCCGTAGCGACGCCGCCGCCCTTGAGGAGCTCCAAACGCTCGTCGGCAGCCAGAATGTACTCGTGCAATAAGCGGCTATTTGATCAATCCGGCGGTGTGGCTGAGAACTACGCTGACGGCTACTGCCGCGACGGCGAGCATATCAATGACGGGGTGATGCAGCGCAAAGCGCTCGCCCCGTACCAGTACCTTGTGCCAGGCGAGCGTGTGCCGGAGTAGGACGGCGCCTAGCGCTACAAGACCGATCAGGGCCACGAGTAGTACGCTCCATGATGTGTTCGCGGCCAGCAGCTGAATCCGTGCGATGTGCTGCTCCGGCTCGGCAATGGTTACGGGAGCCGTATCCTTCGCGCCGTCTACGGCGGGAGCGGTAGTGGCCACAGGCGTCGTCGCCGGCTGGCTGTCCTTCGCGCCATCATGCTGCGTGCTTGGCGCGGCGGCTGGTTGTGTGGCTGCCGGCTGGTTGTGCGGCTGTGCTGCCGGCGCAGTAGCGGCCGGGCTGCTGATGGGCGCCGCGGCAGCTGCTGGCGACGCATACATCGCCACCACGAGCGTTTCGGGCCCGCTGTTCTGGTAATCGGCAATATTGGCGATGCCGAAGCCGACATCTCTGTACGTTGTGTTGAGGATATTGGCCCGGTGTTCGGGGCTGTTCATCCACCCCGTCAGCGTATCCGCGGCCGTGTCAAAACCGTATGCCAGGTTTTCGCCGGCGGTCTGATAGCTGTAGCCGGCCGCTACGATAAATGTCCACGGCGTCTTGCCGTCGGGGGTGTTGTGCGACCAGTAATCGCGCGCGGCCATGTCATTCGCTTTCGCCTGGGCGGCATTGTTGAGCTGACCGTTCAGGTTGAGGGTGTCTTCGCCGTTGGCCTGGCGCTGGGCGTTCGTGTCACTGAGAAGGCTTGAGACGCTCATGTCGGTGGCATAGCCGAGTACGCTACGGTGGGCGCTGCCGAGCCAAGTATTGGCGGCTAGCCCAAGGGTAATGATCGCCGCTATCGGCAAGTACGGCCAGTATGTTTTGAGATAATGCTGGCTGTGATGGTGGTGTTGGCCGTGGCGTTTGCGCTCATCGGCAGGAGTGCGGCGCGGTTTCGTTTTGGTCAGTGTCATCGGTGTTTCTCTTATGCTTTGAGGTTAGCATATCACGAGACCAACAAACTGGCAAACCACTCACGCACTTTCATGCGGATAGATGAACTGGTAGAGCACCATGGCCGCAGCCGCCGAAACATTAAACGATTCTTTCTTGCCTGCCATAGGAATCTCGATGATGTCGTCGCACTGCGCCAGCACCTCCGGCTCGACACCTTCGATCTCGCGGCCGACAACGAGCGCGACTTTTTCCGGCGGCCGGTACGCCGGCAGACGAATGGCGCGTGGGTCCTGTTCCAATGCGGCAATCCGGTAGCCGCTGTGCTGCAATGCCGCAAGCAATGGCCCAATCGAACTTCGGTGCTCCCACCGGACGAAATCTTCTGCGCCGAGCGCCGTTTTGTGGATTCGTGCCGTGAGCTTGCGGGCGATGTGGGGCAGCCGCGTATCGCCATGCACTGATGGGTACGGTGTATAGCCGGTCAGATACACTTTCTCGACGCCCAGCCCTTCGGCGGTCCTGAGCAACGCGCCGACATTGAGCGTGCTGCGGAGGTTGTGCGCGATAAGAATGACAGATGGCATCATCTTATCCTGAACACTAGCCGGCTATTCGTCAAGCGCGGCCTGGCCAGGCTGTTTGCTTATGTTTTATACTACGTAGTGATATGCAACCGGATAGTACGGCCATTGCGGCCCGGGCAGAACAGGAGCAGATCACCCAGCGGCGCGCCCAGGTGCTGGGGATGCGCTACGTCGATACGTCACGGTTGCCGAACAAGCAGCTGTTCCGCCAGATATTGCCCGTGCCGGAACTGTACCGGCTGAAAATGGTGCCGCTGACGGCCGACCCGAGCAATATTCTTTTTGGCATCCTGACGACTACACCGCAGCCGGCCATGGCCGAGGTCAAGCAGCGCTTTCTCGACCAGATTGTGACGTTCGCGATTATCTCTGATGCGGGCTATCACGAGTACATGGCCCTGTATGATCCGCCCAAGAAGGTAGCGTATCAGGACATTACGCTCAAGACTGCCGGTACGGCCGAGCTGGTGCGAAGCGTCTCGGCCTCGCTTGCGCAAGTCCGGGCTGACGACCTCCTGGCATACCTGGTAGCGCAGGCGCACCGGCTGGGCGCCTCCGACATTCACGTCGAGACGCAGGCCGAGGACGTACGCATCCGTTTCCGCATCGATGGTGTGCTGCACCCGATCGCCCGGCTCACACCGGACAAGTACCGGGTACTGGTAGCGGCCGTGGCCAGCGCCGGCAACGTCTCGACCTCTTCCGCCGAAGCGCAGCAGGGGCATATCGAGCAGACTGTGCAAATGGCCGACGGCAACGCCGTCGACGTGAACGTGCGCCTGGAGACTGTGCCCACTGTTAACGGCATGGACATGGTCATGCGCCTGTTCAACATGCGGCCGGAGATGTTCCAGCTGGATAATCTGGGGCTGAGCCCGGGCGAGCGCAAAGTGGTCGATTCGATTATCTCGAAGCCGAGCGGTCTGGTGATGGTCGTCGGTCCGACCGGCTCCGGCAAGACAACTACGCTGTACTCCATCATGAACTCACTCAATAGTGAGGAACGGAAGATCATCACCGTGGAGGACCCGGTGGAGTATCAATTCCCGGGCATCACCCAGATCCCGGTGCCGCCGAGCGCGACCGGCGACGGGCACAGCTTTGCCGACAAGCTGCGTGCGGTGCTGCGGCTCGATCCGGACGTTATTATGGTCGGTGAGGTACGCGACAACGACACCGCCCGCACGGCGCTGCAAGCTGCTCTGACCGGCCACCTGGTGCTCACGACCTTTCACGCCTCCAGCGCGGCAGCGACGCTGACCCGCTTGAATGACGTCATCGGCCAGAACCCGCTGTTCGTCGGCGCCATCCGTCTGATCATGGCTCAGCGCCTGGCGCGTCGGCTGGACGATGCCACCAAGCAGCCGTATCAGCCGGACGCTGCCACGCTGACCAAACTGCAGGAGGTTATCACCGGCTTGCCGAACGGCGTGGCGCGCCCCAGCTTGCAAAGCATCACACTCTACAAACCCGGCAGCTCGCCGGATAACCCCTATGGCTACCGCGGCCAGCTGGTCATCCGCGAGCAGATGCAGATGAGCCCGGCCGTGCTGGCGGCGCTACAAACGCCGTCGCTCCAGGTGACGAGTGAGGCGATCCAGCAGCGCGCCGTGGCAGACGGCATGGTGACGATGCAGCAGGACGGTGTCCTCAAAGCGCTGCAGGGGCTGACGACGCTCGAAGAGGTCTACCGCGTGGTCGATTACTGACGCCGTTGCCTCGGGCGACTCTTCCCACCGTCTAACAGATATGCTATACTTATGCCTAATCGACTCTAAATAAAGGTGTAGGTTATATGCAATCGGTTATTCAACAGATAGAAGCGAAGTATAAAAAGTCGGCCGTCGTAGACGTGCGCCCTGGTGATACGGTGCGTGTGCATCAGCGCGTCCGCGAAGGCAACAAAGAGCGCGTCCAGA
>DASZYD010000002.1:0-6587 GCA_035545555.1 Saccharimonadales bacterium (SeqCode)
CGCTCAGCCGGCAGATTCTCAGCCGCAGCACCAGCGTCAATATCGCCACCTTTCATGCCAAAGTGCCGGAGACGGTCATGGCGCGGACGCTGTCCGTCGTTATTACGCCGTACATGCGCACGGTGCTGAAAGATCTGCACGAGCTGACCGCCGTGTCGCTCCCGGCCGCCGAATACGTCAGCAGCCTGACCGATCGTCCCATTACCATCATTCAAAACGGTATTGACGTGCAGCACTTTACGTTTACACCGCGGGCCCGGGCCGCTTCGCCGCGCACTATTGTGTACATTGGCCGCCTGGAGCAGCGCAAAGGGGTGAAGTACCTGCTGCGTGCCTATGCGCGGTTGGCACAGGATCTGGAAGGCACTGTTCGTTTGCTGATCGCCGGCGACGGCGCTGATCGCCGCAAGCTGACGCTGCTGGCGGAGGAACTGCAGATTCCCAATGTGGAATTTTTGGGCTACATCAGCGATGAGCAGAAAGTGGCGCTGCTGGCCTCGGCCGACCTGTTCTGCTCACCAGCACTGTATGGTGAAAGCTTCGGCGTCGTCCTGCTTGAGGCCATGGCCAGCGGCCTGCCGATTGTGGCCGGCGACAATTCCGGTTACGAATCGGTATTGCGCGAGCTGGGCACACTGTCGCTGGTGAACCCTAAGGATGAGATCGACTTTGCCCGGCGCATGCGCGTGCTGCTGGAGGAGCCGAAACTGCGGGCGCTCTGGCAGACCTGGGCGCGGAGCTATATCAAGCAATTTACCTACGAAAAAGTGGTGGATCAGTATGAGCGGCTGTACCGCAAGGCTCTCAGAAAGTACGCCGGATCACCCGTGCATGCCCGCTAAGCCGATACCCCTCAAGATTGCTCTGGTGCTGGATGATTCGCTCGATCGTCCGGACGGCGTGCAGCAATACGTGGTAACGCTCGGGGAATGGCTACGCACTCGCGGGCATGATGTACACTACCTCACCAGCACAACGACCCGGCAGGATATCCCGAATATCCATTCACTGGGGCGCAATATGGGTGTACGCTTTAACGGCAATCGTCTGCGTATGCCGCTGCCGGCCAACCAGCGGAGTATCACTGCGCTGCTGCAGGAAGAACAATTCAATGTCCTGCATGTACAGATGCCCTATAGCCCCTTTCTGGCCGGCCGGATAATCGCTGCGGCGGCACCGGATACCGCTGTTGTCGGCACTTTTCACATCTTGCCGCACGGCTGGGCGGCCGATCTGCTCAGCCATGTGCTGGCTGCCTGGTGCTGGCCGACACTCCGGCGCTACGACCGGGTGATGAGCGTGTCTGACGGCGCGCAGGCGTTTGCCCGCCGGGCGTTTGGGGTACGGAGCGACGTGGTGCCGAACGCCGTGCAGGTGGAGCGCTTCCGTCATGCACGGCCGCATCGTTTGCACGGCAAAGAGGCGTTGCATATCCTGTTTTTAGGTCGTCTGGTGCCGCGCAAAGGCTGTCTGACGCTGCTGGAGGCAATCGCAATGCTCAACAAACAGGATGCCTCCCTGCCCGCCTACTCGGTAACTATCTGCGGCAGCGGCCCGCTGGAATACAACCTGAAGCGCTACGTGCGTGAACAAGGGCTGGCGGATCTGGTAACCTTCACCGGCTTTGTGCCGGAGATCGAGAAGCCGCGGTACTACGCCGGCGCCGATATCGCCGTGTTCCCCAGCATGGCCGGCGAGAGTTTCGGCATCGTGCTGGTAGAGGCGATGGCGAACGGCCATACGGCTGTTCTGGCCGGCGACAATCCAGGCTATCGTTTTGTCTTAAGAGATTCACCCGGCGAGGTGCTGTTCGATCCGTTCGACCCGGCGCATCTGGCAAGCCGCTTGCGTATGCTCCTGCACGATACGGCGCTGCGCCGACATATCGCCACCTGGCAAGGCCGGCATGCTGAGGAGTTTGCCGTGGGGCGGGTGGGCGCGCAGGTTGAGGAGACATATCAGGCTGCCTTGCGCCATCGCCGGAGTATGCGATAATACTGGGTATGAGCAGTTTCTTCGCGCCGCGTCAGGGCGACAACGAGGTGTCGTTGACCATCACGGCCCGGACGTTTTTTAAGGTCGTGCTCCTGATCATCGTGACGATCATCATCCTGGCGGCGCTACGCGATGCGACGCACGCCCTGGTGCTGGTATTCATCGCCTTCTTTCTCGCTATTGCCCTGAACGCGCCGGTCAGCTGGATCGCCCGGCACCTGCCCGGTGCGTCGCGGGGCAGCCGCTCACTCGCTACGGCCATTTCCTACCTGATTGTCATTATCGCGCTGGCCGCTTTTCTGGGCAGCTTTATCCCGCCGATTGTGCGCCAGACCCAGTCGTTCATCGACAACGCGCCGCAGCTCATCGCGAGCGTGCACGACCAACACAGCCAGCTGGGGCAGCTGGTGACCAAATATCACCTGCAGGGCCAGTTGGATGAGCTGTCGAACGAGCTGTCGAGCCGCCTGCAGCACAGTACTTCCACGGCCGTCAGTACTATTTCCCGTATCACCAGTAGTCTGTTCGCCACGCTGACCATTCTGGTTCTGACGTTTATGATGCTGATCGAAGGCCCGGCATGGATCAAGCTGGGGCGTCAGCTCATTCAGGATGAGGTGCGGCGTGAACATGTCGACCAGCTGGTACGCGATATGTACAAAGCCGTCAAAGGCTACGTGAACGGCCAGGTGCTGCTGGCAGCCATCGCGTCGGTGCTGATTCTGCCGGGCCTGCTGATCTTTCATGTCAGCTATCCGATCGCTCTGCTGGCCGTGGTATTCATTTGCGGGCTGATCCCGATGGTGGGCCACACCATCGGCGCCATTATCGTCACGGCCATCGCATTGTTCCACTCGCCGTTCTCAGCGCTTGGCATCCTGATCTACTACATCTTGTATCAGCAGATCGAGAATTACCTCATCCAGCCGCGATTGCAGGCCAACGCGACTAACCTGTCGCCGCTCCTGGTGTTCATGGCGGTCGTGGTCGGCGTCAGCTTCGATGGCCTGCTGGGAGGCCTCCTGGCCATTCCGGTCGTCGCCTGCCTGCGCGTGTGGATCATCGATTATATCCGTTCCCGCCATCTCTTGAACGAAGACGCCATCCCCACGCTACGCCGCAAAAAAGCCAAAGCCTCATAGCTATGCCGTGCGATACCAGATAGTGTGTTGCGGCGTGTCGCGCAACTCGATTTTTTGTTTTTCCAGCCGCTTACGCAGTTCGTCGGCTTTCTGCCAGTCCTTGGCAATCCTGGCTGCCTCACGGTCCGCTATCAGTTGCTTTTGTTCCGGCGTGATATCCTGCACCTCGCTCAGACGCAAGCCTAATACTTCGTCAATGAATTCGACTGAATCCTTGATCTGTTGACTTGTAAGGCCACCGGTAGGGTCGTCAGTTACGCTGATTACGTCATCTGCGATACTGGCCAGTGCCTGAGGCGTGTCCAGATCGTTTTCCAGCGCCTCCCGAAAAGCCGAACCTATAGTCTGCCGGGAAATTCGTGAAGTATGCTCAGGGGCCGGCGTACTATCCTGGTACATCAATGCCGCCCAGTTCCGTAACTTCACCAGCCTGTTTTGCGCTGCTTCCAGCGATTCCCAGGTAAAGTTTGTCTGCGAGCGGTAATGCGACTGGAGCACCAGCAAGCGGAATGCCAGCGGGTCATAGCCTTTGTCGGTTATATCTTTCAGCGTATAGAAGTTATTTGCCGATTTTGACATCTTTTTACCGTCGACCAGAATATGCGCATTGTGTGCGAAGATGGTCGCCATGACCGGATTTGTTTCCAGCGCCGTACTCTGTGCGATTTCGTTTTCGTGATGAGGGAAGATCAGATCTACGCCGCCGGTATGGATATCGAAGGGTTGCCCGAGAGCCTGGCGGCTCATGACCGAGCATTCGATATGCCAGCCGGGGCGTCCGCTCAGGTCGTGCCTGCCGTCTCTATCCTCCAGGGTGAACGGCCATGCCGGCTCACCGTCTTTCTGTTTCTTCCAGAGCGCAAAGTCATGCACGGACTCTTTGTCGTATTCGTCGTTGTGGATTCGCGCTTCGCTGGTATTCTGCAGGGTCAGCTCCAACAGTTGGCCGTAGGTTTTGCCGCTCTTCCTGTAGGCATCGATCGAGAAATAGACGCCGTCCTCTGCGATATAGGCAAAACCTTTGGTATGCAGCTGCGTGATCAGCTCATACATGCCTTTGATAACTTCGGGATCGGTGGCGCGCAGGAAGGTGAGTGCGCTGGTGTCGTTGCCAACCGCAGCCATATCCTCCAGAAAATGTGTAATGTACTCGTCGGCCAGTCTATGCAATGCTTCGCGCGGCTCTATATCCGGATATCGTTCGCGACTACGGCGGATAGTTTTGTCGTCTACGTCGGTATAGTTCATGGCGTGCGTCACGGTATAGCCGGCCTGGGCAACGACGCGCCGTAGCGTGTCCGCAAAAATATATGCGCTCAGGTTGCCGATATGGGCGTGATCGTAGACAGTCGGGCCGCAAGAGTATATTCGTACGTGTCTATCTTCAAGGGGCCGTAGCTGTTCGATGTTACGCGTTCGCGTGTTGTAGAGTTTCATCAGAGGTGTCCTTACCTATGTTGTTGAGGAGTTCGGTGGCAAACATAAGACACTCCGAGCGCACTTCGTTGAGGGGGCGGCCGGTTGTTTTGAAGCCGCTGGCGTACGGGTGACCGCCGCCGCCCAGCTTCTCGGCTAGCTCGTCGGCCACGGGCCAGCCGGTATTGGCACGGATTGCTGCCGTAACATGCCCGTCGTCATACTGCTTAAACACAATCGCCAGGCCGACGCCGGCAACGCTGAGCATATCGCCCTGCACGAGCGGCGCAGGGTTATAGAGCGGGCTGTAATCGTTGATCTCCTGCTGCGGAATAGTCACGTGGGCGATGCGGCCGTCGGCGGCAAACTCGGTACGCTCGATCAGCTGCGCTTTGTACGTATAGATCTGGCGCGGCAGTTTGCTGAACTCACGGCGCTGTTCTTCCAGCTGCGGCCGGTTCACGCCTCGTTCTGCCAGCTCGGCCATGACGCGGTAGGTGCTCGGCCGTGTCAGGTCGTTCGAGAGGCCCTGGGTATCGCCAAGGATGGCGGTCATCACATGTGCCGCCGCCTCCCCGCTGACGGGCCACGCGAGTGCCTGTGCCAGCTGGTAGATCAGTTCACCGCTGGACGAGACGCTGTCATCATTGATGAGCACTTTGGCAAAGTCCGGTTGCCGATCGACGGTGGCGTGATGGTCAAGGATAATGCACGGTTTGGCTGCCAGCCATGCCAGCTCGCCGCTGGCCTGCAGTTTCTCGAGCAAGGTGAGCGTGGACGCGTCAACGATGATGCTCAGATCAAACTGGCGCGGCAGTTCGCTGCCGACGCGATCCCAGCCGGCCAGATAACGCAAATAGCCCGGCATATCGACGCCGCAGTAGAGTGATACGTGCTTGCCCTGATCGCCGAGGATATGCTCCAGCGCAAGCGCACTGCCCAGGCTGTCGGCGTCAGGGTTGTCGGCCTGGATAATAACGATATGGTGCGCCGCCTGCACCAGGGCCGCGATCCGGCCTTGTTCGGTTTGTGCGATCATCCCTCTAGTATACTGCATCATTTCTCTGAGGCTTGCACAGTTGCCTATACGGCGCCGGCAATCTGCGAGGCGGTATATTGCGAGACTAGCGGCTTGGTGCCAAGCTGCCGCGCATATTGATCGAGCAAACCGTTCATGAACGCATCATGTTGCCCACGCTCGGTCTCGGGCGGCAATGAATAAGCGACATATGATGGCTGCGATCCATCTGCGGCAATACCGCTTGGCGCCGCGCCGATACAATAGACCGGCTGGTTGCAAGTCACCGCATGGTCCTTCTCGGTCACGGCTGCGTCGATATTGATACGCAGCAGCTGGCCAGTATATTTCTGCGTGTAATCATAGAGTTGGATTGCACCAGTGCTAATCCCGGACTCAAGTTGCCCTATCTTGCCGTCAAGGGCGCCAATCTGTTCTGCTCCGAGGAGTACGAGACAAATAGCAGCGCCAGGCTCAAGTGCCGCGATGTGTTCTTTGACTGATCCGGGCGCGGCAATGACGGCGCACTTGGTACCATTCAGGCTGTCTACGGTATCGACCTCTACCATCGGCTGCGCGGCCGAGGCAACCTCTGGTGTTGCGTTTTGGTCGCAGTTGACGCATTTTGAAATCTTAGCGTCAAGCAGATTGTGCAGCTCGACTGCGCCGCCGACGCCGAGAGCCGCAACCGCCACACCGCCCCAGAACAGGCAGCTACATACGCCACGTCTCTTTGGGTTCTCCGGCTGGGCCGGGGGCAACGGCGGTCGCGTCTCCGGTAGCGCTACGTTACGACTAGCGCGTTGTGCTATCGGAGCAAACACTTCCTGCCGTGTCATTTAATAATTATTACATATATACCAGCGATATTGGCAAGAAACTTGTGCAGTACGTTTGCCGGCGGGTTACAACGCGGTGCGGTTCTCGAGGGCGCGGCCGAGGGTGATCTGGTCGGCATATTCCAGGTCGACACCGATGGGCAAACCGCGTGCCAGGCGGGTGATCTTGACGGAGCG
>DASZYD010000003.1:0-6578 GCA_035545555.1 Saccharimonadales bacterium (SeqCode)
GCAACTCAGCAGCCTGCAAACGGTTATCTTTGGCAAGCAACCAGCACTCACGGGTGCAATGCAGGGCAAGCTCAAGCTTGGGCTGAAGCAGCTCCGCGGCCTCGGCGTACAGCACGCCCTGCTGCTGGACGCCAGCGACGGGAGCGCCAATCGGCTGGGCTTTACAGACACAGTGCATGCAGGCACAACCGGCGACGCGCTCAGAGCCTTTGAGACAGCGGCCGATCGTCCGGTCGCGTTCATCAGCCGTGATGCCACCGAAGTCCCGCTCCTGGCTGCCGCGGATATCGGCATCCTCTTGCCCGCGCGGGGGCAGCGGGCTGTCGCCGCTTCAGCGGATATTCTCGTTATGCAGGATGATCCTGCCAAGTTCGCTGAGGTCACAGCCCTGGCGCATCACACAGTACGCGTTGCGACGCAAGGCATTGCGGCAGGAACAGGCTTGAGCATTGCTTTGATGCTCCTCTTCGCCGTTACGAAGCTGCCACTACTGGCCGGCGTCGGAGCGCAGTTTCTTGTAGATATCATTGTGCTCGGCAATGCGCTCCGCGCCCACCAATCGCCGCGGCGCGAACGGGCGGTTACCGAAGCGGATTGAGCGCGACAGCCACCAGTACCGGCACCAGCAGGTTGTCCAGCCCCCGGATCGCCAGCGCCTCCAGCAGCGTCGCCCCGGCAGCAATGCCGAAGAACCACAGGCTGAATGGGTTGGGCGTAAAGATCGAGTAGCCGGCTAAGATTGCCAGCGAGGTAATAAAAAAGGTCGCCGAGCCAACGGCGCTTTTCGCGTGGCCGAAGCTGTAGTAACGCGTTGTTTTGCCGAACTTCGTGCCGACAATCGCCGCCAGTCCGTCCGCCAGGCTCATACGCAACAATGCCGCCAGATACACCCAGCCATCGTGCGACACGTACGCTAAAGCACCCACCGATACGGCAAAGAGCAACTCGCCCCATGTCGGCCGCTGCACGCTGTGCACCGCCCGGAACACCTGGAAATACTGTGAGGCCAGTACGACGATTACAAAGGCAAGACTCAGCCCGACAATCTCTTTGCGGCTCAGGAACAGTGGCCAAAACGCTACAAACGACCCCACCGTAATATGCACGAACTTGCGCGTGTATTCCGGGTCAACCTCATGGCGGCGCCACAGCCATTCCGAAGTAAGCAATAACAGCAGTACGACCAGAACCGTCGCGGCAAGTGCAAACATGCTCTTATTGTACAACCACTGAGAAGCATCTGTAGGCTGTGCTACACTTTAGAGCATAAGCGGTAAGGAGCATGCACTATGAAAGAAGATTGGAAATACATACTCGTCGGCACCCTCATCAGCTGGATGGCCGGCTGGATCGGCGCCGACCGGATCTACAGGGGCGAAGTCGGCCTCGGCATCCTCAAGCTCGTCACGCTTGGCGGCGTAGGCATCTGGTATCTTGTCGATGCCTTCATCTGGACCTACCAGCTTGGCAAAGCGTTGAGCGACTGAGTGTCGTAAGCCACACAAAAGAGCCGAGTACTGTCTCGGCTCTTTTGTGTGGTCGGGGTGATCCGACTTGAACGGACGACCTCAGCGTCCCGAACGCTGCGCGCTAGCCAACTGCGCCACACCCCGAACGCCGTACATTGTAACAGATTATGCACGTTCAGAGAAGATGAATGGCTCTCTGTTCCATCAAACTTTTGTTACACTGAGCGTATGAGCATACTCGGCAATACTGTCCATCAGCGCATACTTGCAGTGCTAACGGACGCGCTGGGAGCAGCGGCAAACATCCGGTCCTTTGGTATTTTCGGCTCAATAGCTCGTGGCGACTGGGATGACTATTCTGACCTCGACTTAGACGCCATCGTTACTGACACGGCAGGCATTACGATACGATCTCATGTTGCGGCGATCGAACAAGCCTTGCGTAGGCAGGGCATGGCCACTTTGTTGCGCTTCGAGGAGGGGCCGAACGCCTGGGTATTCATCCTGGAGAGCCTTGACCGGCTGAGTATCCGCTTTCACTCGCTGGATGAGACAAGCCCGAATATTATCGGCTCGCTCGTTATTTTGGCAGGGAAGTTATCGAAAGATGAGATCGCACACGCCGCCGCAGGCCATCCGAAACAGCAACCCGATGCGCTGCTAATGCATACTAAGTTCCTTGAGCATGCTATATATGTCCCCGTATATCTGCACCGGGGCGAGGTCATGAACGCATACAATATGCTCACGACATTGCGGAACGGCTTTCTCATGCTTTACTGCGTAAGCCATGGGTTGCCGAAGATAGAAAAGTTCGAAAAGAACGCACCGGAGGCACTGAAGGCCGCGCTCCGGCCGACCTATAGTAGCCTGGACGAGACCGCCATTAGACAGTCCTTTACGCAGCTGCTCAGGGTGTATGCGGAGTCCGTCGAGACAGTCAGCGCGGCGGCGCTGCATCTCACAAAAGAGCAGAAGCTCATTCTCGAGAAGGCTCTGGCGTATTAAACGACAAATGAGGCCCAGCGATGGCCTCATCCTTTATCTTTACACCATGGTCGGGGATAGAGGACTCGAACCTCCGGCCTCCGCGTCCCAAACGCGGCGCGCTAGCCAACTGCGCCAATCCCCGAACAGGGGTGATTATAGCGTAAAACACAGGACGATGCCATATCAGTCCAGGTAGCGCTGGATATGTTCGGCGGAAGCGGCGAGACCACCCTCCGCAGTGCGGATCAGAAGGGCGTTGAACTGGCGGCGGCCGGTCGTGGCCAGCCGGTTGCGCGTCTTGGTGCCATCGCGCCAGCGGGGAATCACGCTGTCGAATGTCACCCCGAGTGACGCGTCGAGCGCACCGCACATCCCCACATCGGTCATATGCGCCGTACCGCCGGGGAGCACGCGCGCGTCAGCCGTGGGCACATGCCAGTGGTCGCCGATCACGGCCGTCGCCCGCCCATCCAAGTAGTGCCCGATGACTACTTTCTCGCTGCTGTAGTCACCGTGAAAGTTAACCACGGTCGCCACCCTGTTCTGTGAAGTTTCACGCTGCAAAATATCATCAATGACCTGCAGAGGGTTATCGATCTCGCGTTCGGCATCCCGGCCGACAATGTGGCCCACCAGGCTAATGCACAACACCGGCCCACGGCGCGTATCAACATACTTGTAGCCGAGGCCGGGCGTGCCGGTGGGGTAGTTGGCCGGGCGGATAATCGGCACCGTGGGGTCGCTCAGCTGCGGGATGATTTCTTTGCGTTCCAGGCTCCAGTTGCCGCCGCTGCAGGCATCGACGCCCAAGTTGCGCAACCGTTTAAAGTCAGCGGGCGTAATGCCCTTGCCTTCGCTAACGTTCTCGCTTTGGGCAATGACCAGGTCAATGCCATACGCACGCTTTAACCCTGGCAATAGCAATGCCACCGTCGCTATGCCCATCTCCCCCATAATGTCGCCGACGTATAGGATCGTCATGCGTGTTTGCCCCGGCGTTTTGCCCTGAGCCAGGCGGGAACAGGGATGAATGCAGTTTCGGGCCAGGCGTCCACTTCCTGTTCAGTGACGTCATACTCAGCCTGGTATGCCACTTCGACGCTGCCGTGCAGGGCATCCTTCCAGGCGAGGCCAAGCTTGGCAGCCGCATCACGCACAGCCTGTTCGGTTGGCCCCTCAATCTCCAAAAACGGTTTGATCCACGGCCATTCGTCCAACTCGATCTCGATCGTGCCGTCCAGCAGCCAACTTTCGCGTTTGGTCTCCTGATAGTTCGTAGCTCTCAGGCCAACAGCCTGCAGAAACGCTTCGGCCGCGCCAAAGCTATCAACTACCAGGTTTACTTCTTGCATGCCGTGGAGGCTGCGGTCATTAAGCTGTTTGTAACTCATGGTGACCTTGTCGCCCTCATCGCGGACGCGTACCCACGCATGCCGGCCATCAAGCAGGGAGCCGGGGAAGTCGTAGTTCTTGCGGCACATCAGGCGCATTGGCTGCTCGCACATCGCACCGAGCTGACGTAAACGAGTGCGCACGGCATCATGGTCGACGTCTTCTAGGAACTTCGCTTCAATCTCTGTTTGCATAGCCATGCTGTGCAGTTGCCATACTCATAGTCTACACTTACTTGGCGTACTCGACGGCGCGGGTTTCACGGATGACATTGACCTTGATCGTGCCGGGATATTGCATGCTGGATTCGATCTTGGTGGCGATATCGCGGGCCAGTTTGATGGCGCTCAGGTCATCGATCTGCTGCGGGCGGACAAAGACACGCACTTCGCGCCCGGCGCTGATGGCGTAGGATTTCTCGATGCCGGGGAAGCTGTTCGCTACGTTTTCCAGCTCTTTCATGCGCTCGGTAAATTTCTCGGCCGAGATATTGCGCGCGCCGGGACGGGCGGCGCTCATGGCATCGACTACCCGGACAACCAGCGCCTCGACGGTCGTGGCCTCAACATCATCGTGGTGCTGCTCGGCCGCCAAAGCCACTGCCTCGGGCGCACCGTATTTGCGCAGGATTTCGCCGCTGATGTGGTGATGCTTGCCTTCCATCTTGTGCGTCAGTGCTTTGCCGATATCGTGTACCAGCGCGGCATATTTGGATGTCTGCACATCGGCACCGACCTCTTCGGCGATTAACCCGGCCAGATGGGCCATCTCGGTTGAGTGTTTGAGTACGTTTTGGCCGTAGCTGGTGCGGTACTTGAGCTCGCCAAGCACGTGCAGGATCTCGCGCGGGATGCCGATGATGCCTACCTCACGGGCGGCGTCCTCGCCCGCCCGGATCACCTCTTTCTCGACGTTCTTCTGTGCTTTTTCGACTACCTCTTCGATGCGGGCCGGATGGATACGGCCGTCTTTCATGAGTAGCTCCAGCGCCTGGCGGGCGACTTCGCGCCGGACCGGGTCAAAGCTGGACAGCACAATGTAGCCCGGTGTATCGTCGACCATAATATCGACGCCGGTGGCACGCTGCAGGGCCTGGATATTGCGCCCTTCCTTGCCGATGATGCGGCCCTTCATGTCCTCATCCTCAAGCTTGACGCTGGTGACCGTACGCTCGGCCGTTACCTCGCTGGCCATGCGCTCCATGGCGGTAGTAATGATCAGCGCGGCACGCTCGTCAGCGTCTTCGCGGGCTTCGTTCTGGAGCTTTGACACCAAGCCGGTCAGGTCGCCGCGGATGTCTCGCTCGGTCATTTGCATGAGCTTGTCGGCGGCTTCGCTCTTGCTGAGCTTGGCGATTTTTTCCAGTTTCTCCTGCTGGCGCGTGCGGATGTCGCGGATCTCGTCTTTCAGCTTCTCCAGCTCATCCTCGCTGTGACGCAGGCTCTCGGTCCGCTTATCGAGCGTGTCCAGCTTCTTGTCGAGCGTTTCTTCACGGCCTACTAACCGCTGTTCCAGCTCCTTCAGCTCGCGGCGGTGCACTTGGTCTTCTTTGTGCGCCTCCTGCATTACTTTGGCGGCTTCCTCGTGTGCCTCAGTTAGTAGTTTGTCAGCCTCGCGGTGCGCCTTTTCTAATTCTTTTTTCGCTTGCTCCTCGGCTGAACCGACGCGCTGTTTGGTGAGCATGGTATTCGCGCCAAAACCTACGGCAAGGCCTACCACAGTCAGTACTATGGTCACTGCTTCCATATCGATCCTTTCTGTCAGCAACAGTCGTGGGGTGAGCGGGCAATCGCTTTCACGTCACTAGCCCGAGGCATCAGCCACGCTATATTCGCTGAAAATATAAGACTTACGTTAAGAAATCACTGACGGAGATGCTGATACAAAAAACAAGCAAATCCTTACGCCAAACTATACGCTTTTTTGCCAAATATGGTCAAATACTGCCGCGACATTAGCGCTTGGGCGGCGTGGTGTGAACGGGGGAGCCATACTCAGGAACAGCAGCCACATCGTCCCGGCCGGCCAGCAAGTCGGCAATGCCGCGCTCCAGCCACTGCGGATTCTGGCGCGCCACCACCGGTACGCCCAGGCCGTAGGCAAGTGCGTTGGCCACGCTCAAGCCGATGCGCAGGCCCGTAAAACTGCCCGGACCCTTGAAACAGGCAATCCCCTGCACGTCCTGCACAGTCTCGCCGGCCCGGCCAAGCACCTCATCCATGGCCCGGTGGAAGGTCGTGGCCAACTCGCGGCCGGCCGGCCAGGTTTTGTACGCCAGCTGGCGCGTACCGTCATAGACGCCGAGTTCGGCTTCCGGCTGGTCGGTGCGGATCGTCAGGATGATCATGCTTGCGTATCCTCGGGTATCAGGCGGGCAAGCGCAGCGGGGTAGGTGAAGGTAAGCGCACGGCCTGTCTCACCCGTTGCTTTCAGATCGATAGAGAGCCGTTCGGCCGGTAAGACATGCCCGACCAACGCGCCCCATTCCACGACGATGATCGCCTGCGGGTCGGCCAATACTTCCGCCAGTTCGTCGGCCATGAGGCCGGGTTCGGCCAGCCGGTAAAAATCAAAGTGGTGTAGCGTCAGCGAACCGGCCTGGTACTGCCGGCTGATCGTAAATGTCGGGCTGGCGACCTTGTCCGTACTGCCCAGCCCCCGTGCCACACCACGCACAAACGTCGTTTTGCCGCCGCCCAGGTCGCTCACCAGCTCAATCACCTCGCC
>DASZYD010000004.1:0-17185 GCA_035545555.1 Saccharimonadales bacterium (SeqCode)
AGCCGCGCTCGCGCCGACCGGCTGTGGTGATAGCCAGGGTCAATTTGTCGGCGACCTGCAGGCCGCCCGCCAACAGCTCCAACTGGTGCGCGCGGCCGACCGCACGATTCGCCAGCAGCTCACCGGGCATGTGCTTCCGGATCTGCAGGCGTACAGCGAGTGGCTGCAGCAACAGGCGGCCAGCGCCGCGAACGCCAGCGCCGATGTGCATGCTACTGCCGGCGCAAGTGTAACAACTGATTAGCCGTTTGCTATGGATCATGCCACCGAGCAAGCAGCCATTACCGCCGTCCTGGCCGGCGACCGTGACGCGTATCGGCCGCTGGTAGAGCGCTACCAGGCCGGGCTGATCGCCTACGCCTACGGCATCGTCGGCGACGAAGCGGCCGCGCACGATATTGCCCAAGAGGCGTTCATTGCTGCGTATCGCCGTCTTGGCCAGTACAAACCGGCCTATGCGTTCTCGACCTGGCTGTACCGTATCGCGCGCAACCTGGCCTATGCCGATCTCAAGCAACACACGCGCTGGGTCCCTTACGACGAAACGCTGGCGGACGTATCCGCCGGCGACGATACGCCCGAAGAGCTCGACACGGCAAAACGGGCAGCTGAGCTGCATCGGGCGCTCGGCAAGCTCCGCCCGGAATGGCGCTCGGCGTTGCAGCTGTATTATTGGGAGGATAAGAGCTATCAGGAAATCGCGGATGTGCTGGATGCGCCGGTCAATACGGTGCGCGTCTGGCTGTCCCGTGCCAAAGAGCAACTAAGGAGTGAACTTATATGATTGACGCAAAAACAATGGAGGAACGTATGAAGCAAGCCAAGCCGAATCTGCCGGCCGATCCGGCCTTTACGGCACAAGTCATGGATAAGATTGAGGCTGTGGCGCCCGCACCGCGTCCGGTGGTCTGGACGATATGGCGGCCATGGGTGCTAGCAGCGGCCGTTGCTGTGGTCGTAGCGGGGGTGGCGGTACCGCTGATACTCACGCATCGTACGAAGCCGTCGACCGTTGCAGGTAACACAGCCAATAGCCAGCCAAACGCCGGCAATACCCCCGGCACCAACCAGCCATCTTCGAACGGCAGCGGCAGCACCTCAGGCAAGAGTGCTGCATACTACCAGCAGCTGGCCAGTAATGCGCAGAACGACAGCAGCTCTATCGCCCGGCAGACCGGCAGCTTCAGCGACAACGATTACGCCGACAGCCTCCTGGCCGACAGCGCCCTCAATTAGCGGCTGCGGGTCGTTTGCCGCTTGCGGGCGTGGTCGGCTTCGTCTTCAATCTCGTGCTGCAGGATTTCTTCGATCAGGTCTTCGATAGTTACGATGCCCACGATTGTATCGTCCCGCTCCACCGGCAGCAGGTGCGTCTTGCTATGGATGAACTTGCGGAAGAGAGTATCCAGCGCGGTCATGCTCCCTACCGGTTGCGCCCGGTATAGCGGCAACTCGGTGGCCCGGTAGCTGCGTCCGTCAAAATCCACGTCGACCAGATCTTTCATCAGCAGTACGCCCTCGCATACCGTGCGGGCTTTATTAAAGATGGGAATACGGCTGCGGCCCTGGGCTTTGATCTCGTCAATTTTTTTGGCGTTAATGACCGTGCCCGGCGTCAGCCAGTAGACCTTGCCGAGCGGCGTCATGATGTCCCGCACGCGCTTCTCGCTCAGGCTGAGCGCACCGCGCATAATGTCGATCTCGCTGTCGTCCAGCTCGCTGTGCTCGTTGGTGGCATGCTCGCCGATCAGCAGGCCGAGCTCGCGGCGGCTCTGCAATTGGGCATGCTCCGGTCCAAGCAGCGCGTCGAGCAGAAGCTGCAGCGGCTTCGAAATGGGGTAGGTGATGGCGACCATCAATTTCAGGAGCGGCGCCAGCAGCGCGCAGTAGAGAAGCGCCCGCTTCACAAATAAGGCCTGCGGCACTACCTCGCCGAAGATCACGATAAGCAGCGTACTGGCGATGCCGGCGATCCAGCCGATGAAGTAGCGCTCCAGCAGTAGTGACGTGGCCGAGATGACCGCTACATTGGTGAGCAGGATGCTGGCCAGCGCCAGGTGCGTGCGCTCGCGCAGCGGCAGTACCTGCTTCGCGCGCCAGTCGCCCAGTTTGGCTTGCCGCCGCAGGTCACCAATCTTCAGCGACATCAGGCCGATGTTCAGCCCAGAGCAGACCGCCGAAAACACAATCAACACAACAATCAGCAAAACGTCCAACAACGTCGCCATAGCTATAACCACATCGCTCTCAAAGCATGTACAGTATACCTCACCGAGCGGGTATATTCCATAAGTGTATCGGCGGATGGTATGCTGTGTACACGTATGGTAAAACGCAGTGAGGCCGAGATCCGGGATAGTGCCAGACTGCCCGAACAGGGGAAGCCGTTGCCTGACGGGCATTCGCAGAGTTTGTTGGGTTATCCGCTTCGTGTTGCATGCTATGAGTACGCATCACTTTAGCTTTCGAGTCGGCAAGACATTGCCCGGGACACTGGCGCGGACGGGGGTGATCCACACGCCACACGGCGATATCCACACGCCGGCATTTATCGTGGTGGGGACCAAGGCGGCGGTCAAGGCCATGACGGTAGAACAGGTCAAAGCAGTCCGGGCGCAGGCGCTGCTGGCTAATGCCTACCATCTGTACCTGCAGCCGGGCCACGGACTTATCGAAGCGGCCGGCGGGCTGGGCACATTTATGAACTGGGACCGGCCGACCTTCACCGATTCCGGCGGGTTCCAGGTGTTAAGTCTGGGTAGCGGCTTCAAGAAAGTGCTGGCCATGCAGAGCGGTGAGCTGGCGGATGAAGATGTTATCGCGCCAGTGCGCGAACGGCGGGCGTTTGTTGACGACGATGGGGTGACCTTCAAGTCGCACTTGGATGGCAGCACCCACAAATTTACGCCGGAACATTCCATGCGGGTACAGCACGCCATCGGCGCGGATATCACCTTTGCCTTTGACGAGCTGACGTCACTGCATGACCCGTACGACTATCAGGTAGCATCACTCAAACGCACACACGCCTGGGCTGAGCGCTGCCTGGCGGAAGTGGCGCGGCTGCGGCAGCTGCATCCGGACCGGCCATACCAGGCACTGTTTGGGGTGATCCAGGGTGCGCAATACGAGGATTTGCGCAAACAAGCGGCAACGTTTATGGGGAGCCTGTCGTTTGACGGCTACGGCATCGGCGGGGCGCTCGAAAAGGACCGCATGGGTGAGATTATCCGCTGGGTGAACGAGATCTTACCGCACGACAAACCGCGGCACCTGCTGGGTATCAGTGAGCCGGACGATATCTTTGCGGCCATCGAACAAGGTATTGACACATTTGACTGTGTGTCGCCGACGCGGGTGGCGCGCAACGGCGCGGTCTATACCTACGAAGGGCGTATGAATGTCTCGGCTGCCCGCTTCGAGCGCGACTTTACGCCTATCGTCGGCGGCTGCGCATGCTACACCTGCCAGCACTACAGCCGGGCCTACCTGCGCCACCTGTTCAAGGCCCGCGAGATATTGGCGGGCACGCTGGCCTCTATCCACAACGAGCAGTTCATCATCAAACTGGTAGATGATATCCGCGCCAGCATCGAAGGCGGCACCTTTTACCAACTGCGCGACGCGTGGCTCAAGCGCTATTACGGCCGGTAGGGTATACTGGGATATTGATGAAACCGCTTGCCCGCCACTTCGGCTGGTCGCTCGGCCTGACGCTCATGGCCTTTGCCTATGTGTTGCTGTTCCAGAACCCGGCGGCCGGCCTGACGGTACTGATCCTGGCGGCGATTGAGCTGGCCTTTAGCTTCGACAATGCGGTCATCAATGCCAAGGTCCTGGGGCTGCTCAGCCCGCTGTGGCAGAAGTTGTTCCTGAGCCTGGGCATTATTCTGGCAGTGTTCGGCGTGCGCCTGGCGCTGCCGCTGCTGATTGTCGGCTGGTCGGCGCGCCTGCCGTTTGGCAAGGTGGCTGATCTGGCGCTGCACCATCCGCACCAATATGCCGTCGAACTGGCCTTGGCACACCCGGGCATCACCGCGTTTGGCGGCGCGTTTCTCCTCATGCTGGTGTTGCATTTCTTTCTGGCGGAGCGGGATATCCATTGGGTGGAGGCAATTGAGCGGCCGCTAAGCCGTCTGGCGTCATGGTGGCTGCCGCTGGTCGTAACGTTCGTGGTGATACTTGGCCTGTCGACGCTGCCGGTCAACGAGCACCACCGCGCAACGCTGGTGGCGGGGCTGATCGGCATGCTGAGCTATGCCGCTATCAACGGGCTGATCGAGCTGGCCGGGCGTGCGTTCGGCAAGACCGGCACGGCCGCCAAACGGGTTGGGTGGGCCGCTTTCGCCACCTTTGGCTATTTGGAGCTATTGGATGCCAGTTTGTCATTCGACGGAGTCATTGGCGCGTTCGCCATCACCAACGAGGTAGTTTTGATCGCCCTAGGCTTGGGCATCGGCGCCATCTGGGTACGCTCGCTGACCGTATATATGGTGCGCCGGCGCGCGCTGGAGACATATAGGTACCTGGAGCACGGTGCGCACTATGCCATCGGTGTACTGGCGGCGACCATGTTGCTCGGCACGTTCATTGAGGTATCAGATTACCTGACCGGCGTGCTTTGCCTGGGCATCATCGCTGCGGCGGTCGTCACGTCACGGCAGGCACTTGAACGAAGCGCCTGACACGCTTATGCTTGAGGTAGGTCACAGGTGGCGCGTAGTTGTCGCCGTATACTGGGCGCGATGGAGGTGATTATGAAAGAGGACTGCGATCGGCAAACAGTGAAAAAGTGGCGCCAGGGCACGCGCGGCGGGGGCAGTAACATTGCATATTGCCTAGGGTTTATCGGCTCGCTGATCTACTACGTGCAGCGGAGCCATGGCCTTTGGCCGTTCGTTGCGGCTTTCCTAAAAGCGTGCGTCTGGCCGGCATTTGTGGTGTACCATGTCCTGGTATTCTTGGGAAAGTAACGAAAGGAGGATGCAGTGAAACGACGATACATAGTACTGCTGGCAGGGTGTTTAGTAGCGCTGCCGCTGGCGTTGTGGGGTGCCGTAGCGCATGCCCAGGATTTCCGTTCGGGTGACGCAGTAACGGTCGCGGCTGGTCGGACCGTAGATAATACGTTGTTTGCCAGTGGCCACACGATTGCCATCGAAGGCACCGTCAACGGTGATGTGTACTGCATCGGCCAAACGGTGGACATCACCGGTACGGTCAATGGCGATGTGTTTTGTGCCGGCCAGAACGTATCGGTATCCGGCGCTATCCATGGCAGCCTACATGCGGCCGGTCAAACGGTGAATATTGCCGCGCCGGTGGAGCGGAGCCTGGCGGTGGCTGGCCAAAGCGTGACTATCGAGTACGGTACGACTGTTGGCGGCGATGCGGCGATCGTCGGACAGAGTGTCACGGCCAATGGCACCGTCACGCGTGACCTGGCGGTTGCCGGGGCGACAGTGACCCTGAGCGGTACGGTTGGCCGGAACGTGCGTGCCGAGAGCAACGACATCTTACTCAATGGAGGAGCCAGGGTTGGCGGTGACTTTACCTACGCGAGCGCCCATGCTCTGGCGCGCGCCGATAGCGCAACCATTGCGGGTACGCTGACCCGCAAGCCGCTTCCCGTACGCCATCATTCGCCGCTACAGGTCGGTGTGTTCTTCAGGATCGGTGCCTGGTTCGCGCTCTATCTCTTCGCCGCGTTTGTGATCATGGCACTGGCGCTGGTGCTGCTCGCGCCGCAGGCGTTTCGCCTGGCCACCGAAGCGGCTGCCGGTTCGCCGCTGTGGACGATCGTGGTCGGACTGCTTAGCACGATTATCGCGCCGGTAGTGATCATCCTGCTGGCGGTAACGCTTGTGGGGCTGCCCCTGGCCGTCATCCTGGGATTGGCCTGGACGGTAGTGCTGATGGTGTCGGGCGTCTTTGCTGCCTACTATCTTGGCTGGTTGCTCATTGGCAAGACGACGAAGAACGTTGTGCTGGTGATGTTGCTGGGTAGCGTGCTGCTCGGGCTGCTATACTTCATTCCCGTCGTTGGTTTTGTAGTCATGCTGTTGGCAGGCTGGGTTGGCTGCGGCATGATACTCCGCAGCTTGCGCGGTCTGCCGAAGCCACGCTACACCGTCAGCGCGCGCTAACGTCTAGCGCAGGATATTGACTGCCCGGGCCGCTACCAGTGCGATGGCAGCGAGCGAGACAGTTGCCTGTACAAGCATCAGCAGCTTGGCACGGCGGCTGAGCGGCATCGTATCTGTCGGACTGAACGCCATCGCGTTGGTGGCCGAGACATAGAGATAATCGATGAACGTCGGTTTCCAGTCCGGATGTTTGTACGACTCATGCTGGTGCTGCGGAAAAAGAAAGTCCTGCTCGTACTTGGCAATGCGCTGCCGCTCACCCGGACCGCCGCCGTCCATCTCCCAGTACCACAGCGCAAAGGCAATCACATTGGTGAGATAGATATTGAGCGCGGCGACGATGAGCTCGCGGCCGTTAACGGAGGCGTGCGTGCCGCTCAGCAGCTGGGTAATGACCACCGCCAGCGAGTACGCATTCGCCGCACTCGTGACGGCAATAAGAATAAATACATTGACCCGGCGGGCCAGTGAGCGGAAGACGCGTTCCCGGGGTGTGGTGAAACTAAGCGCCAGGAGCAATAGGGCCTCAAGCGCCGGGATGGCATAGTGCGTGCCGGCTGAGAATTTTTCGGGCAGTGCCAGCTGTAGGCCGATAGCCACCAGCATGATGGCTTGGACATGCCAGACGGGGTCGACTTTGTGGTGATGATTCGAAAATAGTCCGGCCATGATGTTCGCTATGCAGCGTCAGTATACCAGTTTGCGGGCTTGACGTGCCAGGCGATAAGCATAAGCTATAAAGTAGGAAGTGTGAGGCTTCCCGCGAGGCCCGGGAAATACCCGGACCTCTTTTTGTACAAGATTATGCCGATAGCTGCTGGCAGTCAGCGCACAGCCCGCGGATCTCGAGCTGATGATCCTGGGCCAGGAACTGCCGGGCGTGCGCCAGCGCGTGCAGCCGGGCCTCGATGACAGAATCCTCCGGCAGCACAATAATAGCGCCGCAGCGGCTGCAGCTGAGATGGTGATGATGCGGCGCGAATGCGCCGGCCAGCTCCAGCTTGTACTTCCAACCGATCTGCAGGCGCTGCACGATGCCGAGCTGCTCAAACAGCGCCACCGTACGGTAGAGGGTGGCGCGGTCGATGCGGTCGGCACAGCCGGCTACCAGCTCGCGCATGGTCTGCGGTTCTTGCCCCTGGAGCGCTTCGAATACTACACGGCGCGGTAGGGTGAGGCTATAGCCGTGATCGCGCAGAGCGGATTTGAGCTGTTCCAGTGGCAAAAGCATATCTCGATTATACAAACATTTGCGACTTTTTTGCAATGTATGCTTGTCTCGCCGTATGGTAGGAACTATGAGCGACGCAAGCAAATCATCGGAAGTCATAAAACGTGCCCAGCAGGGTAGCCACGAGCTGCGGTCGCGGATACAAAACCGGCTTGGCGGCGGACTGGTAGTGCCGGCAGGTGCCGGGGAAATTGTGGTGCCGTCGCGCCGGGAACAGCTTATCGCCGGCTTGCGCGGCGTCAAATCGCGGCCCGACCGGCCGGACATCCGGGTTATACCCGTGGGGCAGAACCTGGCGCGGTTGCGACAGGCGATCGGCGAAATCTTTGCACTGCGCGCCGGTGACGGCTTATACCCCGGCATCATTACCGCGCGAAGCACTGACCGGCAGCTGATCATGACGTATCTGGCCGCGCCCGAAGATAGGCTGCAGGAGCGCATAAACTTGAACGATCTGCAGCGGGCGCTGCTACAAAAGGCAGCGCTGTTGCAGATGCCGGAAGTAGGCAGCCACACGGCCGACCGGTCGGCGCGCGGCCGTGAACTCGGCCATACCGTGCTGGCCTTTGCAGGGGTTGTTAACCCGACGGTGTTGCAGGGCACGGAGCACGCAGTCCACCGCTGGACCGAGGGCGCCGAAGGTATCGCGCCACACGTGACCGGCCAGGGAACTGATGCGGTGGCCGTCTACGATATCCAGTTGAACGACCGCTGGCGGCGGGTCGAGGAGCGGAGTGCCGTGCTCGGCGAGGGCAGCGCCATTCTTGACCATCCGTCATTCGGTGAAACCGCACAGAATCCATTGCTGATGCCGGAAGATTTTGCGATGGGACTCGGCCTGGTTGCACTTAACTCACGTGAGGCGCCGCTTGGCACCCCAGGCGTGTCGACGCAGGCAACAACCGCCAGGATTATCGATGTACTCCAGCGTCTATGACCGAAGCATGCGTGTTGGAACCGACAGCCGTACCGGCCGACCAGCAGGCCGTTGACGCGCTCTTAGATGAGCTTGATGACCTGTTCGCCGACCTGCCGGCTGATGACACGGTACCGGCAGCGGATGCTGACGCCGAAATACTGGCTGCGGTCACGGGGGTGTTTGACACATCATCCGCATACTACCAGCCGGATATGGGCCGGCAGCTGGCGCTGTTCGATCAAGTAGCCCAGCGCCTTGCCACGCTAGCCTGTGGTCACGACCATGTCGGCATGGCGGGCAGCCTGGATGGCGTGTCCGATATGTCCAGCGGCCGGCAGCTGCCGCACGGGCACGGCCTGTTCCATGATGATGACGATGACGCAGACGATGAGGACAAGCCAGCGGCCCGCACGCCCGCACCTGCAAAAGCCCGCCGGCGTCCAGCCGCCAAAGCGCAGGCACCGTCGGATGCAGCGCCATTGACCTGGCCGAAATTGTTAGAGCTCGCGGGCACGTCACCGGTGCTGGCCTTCCTCTCCAAGAACTAGCGGCTGGTGACCAACCGCGGCGGATTGTATACAATAGAGGTATGAATTACCGCCCGACTGCATCCTACGTCCGCCGTCCGCCGGCGCGCCGGCGCCGGCCGCTGGTGCGGCTGGTAGCGGTGCTCTGCACCGTGCTGGTACTGGGCGTCGGCGGTTATGCGCTGGCCGCGCACCTCCGCACGCCGAAAACAGCCGATCCGCCAGCAACGGCTCCGACTTCCGCCAACGCTGCGCAGCAGGCCGCTCAGACACCGCCGCCGAACATGTGCGCCGGCAACACCGAAGCGCATGACGTGCTGGTGAGCATCAGCAAGCGGCACATGTGGGCGTGCGCCGGCAGCGCGGCGATGTATGACTCGGCGGTCGTAACCGGTATGGAGAACCTGCCGGCCGATCTCACGCCAACCGGCACATATCATATCTATGCCAAGCAGACGAACCTCTACCTTGACGGCTCGGACAGCACCGGCAGCTGGCACGACTGGGTCAACTACTGGATGCCGTTCCTCTCCAATCAGTACGGCGTGTACGGCTTCCATGATGCGACCTGGCGCAAAGACAGCGATTTCGGCACCATTGATCCGTACTCCGACCAGGCTTCGCACGGTTGCGTCGAGCTGCCGCTGGCAACCGCCAAGTGGCTCTACGATTGGGCACCTATCGGTACGACCGTTACGATTGTCAGCTGATTACTCCCCTCGGGAGCTGGTACAATAAAGGTATGGCTATAGTGCTTGCGGTGCTGTTTGTGGGCGGCCTCAACCTGGCGTGCGGTGTAGCTGTTTTGGCGGCCCTGCGCCGTCGGCCGGACCTGGACGGGCCGTTGCGGCAGGAGTTTGCGCAGAACCGCAAGGAGTTTCTGGAAGCCAACAAAGACCTTCGGCTGGAGCTGACACAGCGTGTCGAGCAGTTGCGCGACAAGAACGACGAAAAACTGGAACTGATCCGCAAAACCGTCGAGGGCAAGCTGGAGTCACTCCAGAAAGACAATGCCGACAAACTCGAAAAGATGCGCATCACCGTAGATGAGAAATTGCAAAGCACGCTCGAGAAACGGCTGGGTGAAAGCTTCAAGCTGGTCAGCGAGCGGCTCGAGCAAGTACAGCGGGGTCTCGGCGAAATGCAAGGGCTGGCCAGCGACGTGAGCGACTTTAAGCGGGTGCTTACCAATGTCAAAACGCGCGGTACTTGGGGTGAAGTACAGCTGGAGAGCCTGCTGGAGCAGATATTTATCAAAGACCACTACGCCAAACAGGTGATGCTGACGCCGGGCAGCCGCGACGCTGTGGATTTTGCCATCAAGCTGCCGGACAAGAGCTCGAAGCAAGGCTTCATCTACCTGCCGATCGATGCCAAGTTTCCGCTGGAAGATTACCAGCGGCTGGTGGCGGCGCAGGAAAAGGGCGATACGGCCGAAGTGGAGCAAGCCGGCAGGGCGCTGGTGGCGCGCATCAAGGCCGAGGCCAAATCGATCAAGGAAAAGTACATCGTGCCGCCGACCACGACCGACTTTGCGGTGCTGTATGTGCCGACCGAAGGCTTGTACGCCGAAGTGCTGCGTACGCCGGGGCTGTTCGAACAGTTGCAGTCGGCCTACCGGGTGACGGTGGCCGGGCCGACGACCATTGCCGCCATTTTGTCGAGTTACCAGTTGGGGTTCCGTACGCTGGCTATCGCCGAGCAGACCTCACAGGTTTGGGAACTATTGACGACCATCAAGGGCGAGTTCGGTATCTTCGGCGACCTACTCGACAAAACGCGCGAGAAACTGGTGCAGGCGACCAACACCATCGACAGCGCCTCACGCAAATCCCGTACCATCGAAAGCAAGCTCACCAAGGTGCAGCGGCTGGCTGACAAGACCTCTGCCACCGCCGAAGATGCCGCCCCGCGTCTGCTCGACGGGGTGAGCGAGTAACGATGCATCTGGTCCAGGCGCTCGCTATCGCGCAGGTAGCCATCTTTTGTCTGGCCGGTCCGCCCTATATCCTCGACACAATCCACGGCAAGACACAGCCGGAACGGGCGACCTGGTTCATCTGGACGGTGCTTGGCGCCATTGCCTTTGTATCGCAGGTGCTGCTTGGGGCGAGCTGGTCGCTGGTGTTTACAGGGCTCGATACGCTCGGCAGCCTATTGGTATTCCTCTTATCCATCCGCTTCGGGGTTGGCGGCTGGACCAGGCTCGACAAGGCGGCGCTGGTGGTAGCGGCCGTTGGCGTCTGTGTTTCCTTGCTTGCCCGGCAGCCGATCATAGCGATCGTTGGGGTTATTGTCGCCGACGTGTCGGGCGCGCTGCTGACGGTGCGGAAGACATTTCTCCACCCGGGCAGCGAAACGACTGTCAGTTGGCTGCTGATCGGCGTTGGCTCACTGTGCGGCGTGCTGTCGGTACAGCGACTCGATGCTGCACTGCTGCTGTACCCGGTCTATTTGTGTATTGTTAACTGGAGCGTACCGCTGGCGCAAATTGCCGGCCGGGCGTACCAGCGAAGCCGGCGGATTGTCCCCTCAGCATAAGAGCCAATAGCCTACCTGGCCAACCGTTGGAGTAGCCCGGGTGTCAGGGAGCCGACTACCCGTACCGCCCTGTCGTGGCGGCGCTGCCGGACGTTCGGCAAACGGTCGAGCGGACGGGTTGCCGCCAGCATCAAAGCGCCTAGGTTGCCTAAGGCGTGCTTGGCGACGAAGCGGGCATGGTTACTGAGGTTGTTCTGCTCCCGCTCGGCAAAGAGTGCGCGGCCGATGCCGCGCAGCGCGATCCGGGAGGCATGCCCCGCGTCGCCCTTTATGGCTTCGAAGGTTGCGTAGTGGCGGTCGAGCATGGTGCCATAGCGGTCGTGCGGCGTCAAGGCATGTGCGTCGGGTTGCTCTGCCTGGCGCAGCTCTTGCAGAACCTCTTCGGCCGTCCGGAACGCCGCTGTCGCCTGCTCGGTGTAGGCGGCTACTTGGTCTGCATCAAGGCTGACTTCTTCGAGCACTAACGTGCGCAGCGCAATGGTACGGCCGCGGAGCAGATATACATCGGCTTCCGCACGGCTACCGGTGGGTACTGAGCGGAGCGCTTCACCCAGCCAATAGTCGGCTTGCACTGGCCGGTCGAGTGCTTGTTCATTGCGGAAGGCGATGAGGGCTGCAAGCTCCGGGTAGATAGTCGGGTCACTGGCCTGCACCTCTTGGTCTGTAGCGGCAGCGAGGGCATATGGTGCCCACCGCAGCGCAGCTTCCGGGTCTGGATTGACATTGGTCTGCAGCTCGTGCAGCAGCGCCCGCGGCACCATACCTTGGGCTATTTCTGGGGTTGGCCCTTCCGGCGCGGTACTCATGGCTTCTCAGGCATCCTGCAGCAGATCAATGGTCAAGGCGGCGGTCCAGGAGAAATTGTCCACGCCTAAACCTTCGCCGGTGAGCGGGTTGAAATATTCCCGGCAGCCGCTGCTGCCGACCATCTCCAGCGTACTCTCACGCAGTGCGGTGGCATGTGTGCCGAAGCCGTATCGTTCCAAGCCGTCGATGACCAGCCAATTAATATTGACCCACGATGGCCCCTGCCAATAGCAGATCGGGTTGAACCACGGTGAGCTGGCTGGCGTACTGGGGGCAGGGAACGGCGTGCCAAAGCTGTGCTCATGCTCGAGCGCCTTGACAAGCAACTTGGCGCGTTCGGCGCTGACAGTACCGGCATACAATGGCAGCAACGCGGCGACGGACGGCTCCTTGAGCAGCCGGTGGGTCACGAAGTCGCGTGAGTAATATTGCTCGGTATATGGGTCCCAGAGCTCTTCGAGCGTCTGCTCGGTGAGTTTCATCCGTTTGCGTAGCTCAAGCGGTACCTCCTCGTGTAGCGCGGTGGCTATGGCATGCAGGTGCACATTCGCCCGGATTAGTACCGAGTTGAATAGCAGGTCCTCGATGGCGAACAGCGAATGGTCAAGGATGCGGTCGATGTCGTACGCCTTACGGCGGAGCCGCAGCTGGGTGTCGTAGAGCGCCAGGGCGTCTATATTGGACATGCGCTCAGCGGCAGACACTGTGCGTGTATCACTGCGGAAGATGCTGACCGTGCCATCCAGACGCGTTCTTTGCAATAGGCGGATCCACCACGGCAGCAGATGCTGGCTCAGCTCTGCCATCCACGGCGGCGTGTTGTCCATACCCGTCTCCCAGGGGTGAATGAGCAGGGCCAGGCCCTCACCGTGCGGGTCGCGCTCGCCATAGATCCAGGCGTGATATGCCAGCAGCGCCGGCCAGACCTGTCGGTACCAGCTGCGCCGTTCGGTCTTTGTCAGTTTCTCGCCGATGCGTACTACCGCTTCAGCAATCATCGGCGGTTGGGTGATGCCGCTGGTAGAAATGCCATCAGGCGATAAAGGACTCAGCCAGCTCTGCCAGATGCCCTCGTGCATGGCCTGCGGTTTACCGGGCGTAAAGATAATATGCGGCACCATGCCGTTTTTCCACTGCGCGCGCAGCAGACTCAGTAGTTCCAGCTTGGCGCGCTCCACATCATAATGCCGCTGGCCGATGGCGACGAAGCAGCTGTCCCACAGCCATTGGTGCGGATACAATTTCTCTGCCGGAATAGTAAAGTTTCCGCGGTCATTCGCCGTCAGCACCGCTTTGGCCTGCGCCAGTAGCTCGTCGTTGTGCATATGCTTCAGTATATCGCATGCACCGCGTGCAAAAGGCTACCGGAAGTTGGTAAAACTGATAGGGAAATCGAGATCTTGGGTACGCAGCAATTGCATCACGGCTTGCAGCTCATCCTTGCTGGAGCTTTGGACGCGTACAGCGTCGCCCTGGGTACTCGGTTTGACCTTTGGAAAGTTGTCGCGGATGAGCTTACTGAGCTGCTTGGCTTTATCTTGATCGAGCCCATGTTTCAACGGCACTTCTTTAGTGGTCTGAAAATTATTCGTGGTAAGTTCTTTTGAAATGTCCAGTACTTTTTGACTTTGATTCCGTGCCGCCAGCTTTTTGCGCACGATGTCGATAATGGCGTCGATCTGCCACTCGCTGTTGCCGGTTAGCTTGAAGCCAGTCTTGTCGGCAGTGAGCCACTCAAGCGCCGCTGGCGTGTCCTTGAAGTCGTAGCGGCTGTCGATTTCGCGGCGCGCCTGGTCGAAGACATTGTTCATCTCAGCCTTGTCATATTCACTCACCACATCGAACGAGAAGTTTGCCATATCTTGTATTATACTTAACTCTATAATGACCTACCAAAACGAGAAGATTGCCGCTGCGGCCGAGACGCTGCGCGCCCGTCTGCAGGAGCTGGCCAACAAAGCCGATATTCTGAAAGCCGTAGAGCTCAAGGCGCTGTTTGATGAGCTCAAAACGTTGCCCGCCGACCAGCGCAGCAGCTTCGGCAAGGAGGTGAACCAGCTCCGGGCCGAGCTGCAGCAGGCCGTGCATGACCAGCAAACGACGGCCGAGGCGTTACCGCCCATCGATGTGACCGCCCCATACGATGTGAATGTGCCGGCAGATAAGCGACCGCAGTTGTTGCCCGCCCATATGGGCAGTAAGCATCCGCTTATGACCGAGCTGGAGGCCGTGTTGGATATTTTCTACCGCATGGGCTTCACGGCAGTGGAGAGCCGCGAGCTGGACGATGACTACCATATGTTTACCAGCCTGAACTTTCCCGAAGGCCACCCGGCCCGCGACGATTACGATACCTTCATGACCGTCGAGAAAGATCAAAACGGCAAGTCATTCATTGCCCCGGCGCACACCAGCACCATGCAAAACCGCGTGCTGCAGCGCTACAAGGCTGACCTGGAGAAGGGTACATCTATCGCGGTGGTCATTCCGGGCCGCGTCTTCCGCAACGAAGACCTCGATGCCCGCCACGAGCACACCTTTTACCAGTTGGAGGGCGTCTACGTGGGCAAGGGCGTCCATGCCGGTCATCTTATTGCCACGCTCAAGACCTTTTTGCAGGAATACTACCAAAAGGAGCTGGACGTTAAAACCCAGCCGTTTTACTTCCCGTTTACGGAGCCGTCGTTCGAGTTCGCCCTCAGCTGTCCGTTCTGTGACAAAAAGGGCTGCAACGTCTGCAGCTACAGCGGCTGGATCGAGCTGCTCGGCTGCGGCATGATCAACCCCAATGTACTGAGCATGGCCGGCATCGACCCCACTGTCTACACCGGTTTCGCCTGGGGCGGCGGCATCGAGCGCCTGGTGATGATGAAGTACGGCATCGAAGATATCCGCCACTTCGAGTCTGCCAACCTAAGCTTCCTGAGGCAATTCGCATGAAGGAGATTACGTCAATTGCTCTCGACGAACTGAAAGAAATGGCTGCCAAGACGTATGGCGGGTTGGTAAAGGCCGATGTGGATGTGGCAAAAGGCATCGTGCTGATTGACATGGAATTACATGCTGACGGCGAAGCGCAGCTCCTGGAAAGTGGCTCCAAACAAAGCGACCTGTGGGGTATTACTCTCTACCCCGATAAGTTCGGCACCGACGATTTCATAGAATTCGATTCGATGATCAACTTACGGCCAAGTCAGGGCAACAGGTCACGTGACGTTGAGGACGAAGCAGTGCGGGCAAAGATCAGGCGGCTCGTGGGCGGGGCTGTACATGTATAATTATCAGATTGATCGAGAGAAATGGGCGGCGCTCACCATTCTTGAACAGATGGGCAACGCCGGTTCGGAAGTCGGGCGTGCGTTGGCTGCCAAGCGGCGTGGCGACAATGATCGTGCCCGGGCGGCGCTGTACCGTGGGCTCGACCTGCTCGACGCAACCGCGGCGGTGTGGGCCGCAAAGAAGTCGCCGCGTACGCGTGAGATCTTGCGCGCCCGTGAACAATTTATCTCGGCCGTTATGGAGCAGGATGACCCCGCACTCGAAGATTACTTTATGCAATTCGCTCTGGCTGCACGTATGAAGAGACAGACAGCATGAGTAGTTTTGGCGATTTACAGCAGCAGGCGATGGAGATTCGCCAGAAATACAATGAGCTAAACAAAGCGCATGGCCATGAGCAATGGGACGCCCGGGCGTATGCCATGGGATTTGTGGGCGATGTTGGCGATCTTTTAAAACTGGTCATGGCGGCCGAACACTTCCGCGATGTGAAGGGCGATGGCGAGGTCACAGAGAAACTGCAGCATGAGCTAGGAGATTGTCTGTGGTCGCTGTTTGTGATCGCCGATCACTATGGGATTAGTTTGGAGCAGGCATTTCAGGGCACGATGGCCGAACTGCGCGGGCGTATTGCCGGAGGGGAAGCATGAAGATCAGTCTCAATTCAATCAGAAAACTTGACACGCAATGGCATGCGTCGGGCGAACCGGTATCGGACGGCGCTGATGCGCTGGCGGCCAGAATCGGCGCGCAGCTGGGGGCAATCGAAGAAGTTATTGATGTTGGCTCCAAGTATACCGGCGTATTGATCGCCAACGTTGTATCGTGCGAGAATCACCCGGACGCCGACCGGCTGCATGTCTGCAAGGTCGACGACGGCGGCAAGGCGCAAGGGGTAGAACGAGACAGTGACGGCCATGTGCAGGTCGTCTGCGGCGCACCGAACGTGCACGAGGGCATGCTGGCTGCTTGGCTGCCACCGGGCACGACGGTGCCGAGCACCTATGGCAAAGAACCGTTCGTCATGGAAGCGCGCGCCATCCGCGGCCAAATGAGTAATGGCATGATGGCCAGCCCCAAAGAGCTCGCTCTTGGCGATAGCCACGAAGGTATTCTGGAGATCGATGAAGATGTGGCGCCCGGCACACCGTTTGCCGAGCACTTCAATCTGGCCGGCGATGTCGTGTTCGATATCGAAAACAAGATGTTCACTCACCGGCCGGACTGCTTCGGCCTGCTGGGCGTGGCGCGCGAAATTGCCGGTATCCAGGGCCAGGCGTTCAAAAGCCCCGACTGGTACAAGACCGATCCGGTCTTCCCGGCCGCCGAAGCCGACGAATTGAAGCTGGAAGTGCGCAATGAAATCCCCGAGCTGGTGCCGCGTTTTACGGCCATCACCCTGCGCGATGTAACGATTACGCAAAGCCCCGTCTGGCTGCAAATCGAGCTGGCCAAGCTCGGCATGCGCCCGATCAACAATGTCGTCGACCTGACAAACTACTACATGTTGCTGACCGGCCAGCCGCTGCACGCCTACGACTATGATAAAGTCATGGCGCAGGATCAAGGTGCTGACCATGCGACCATCGTCGTCCGCCACCCGAAGCAGGGCGAAAAAATCCTGCTGCTGAACGGCAAAGAAGTCGAGCCGCGCCCTGAAGCCATGATGATCGCGACGCGCGACCGGCTCATCGGCATCGGCGGCGTGATGGGCGGCGGCGACACCGAGGTGGAT
>DASZYD010000005.1:0-22577 GCA_035545555.1 Saccharimonadales bacterium (SeqCode)
TACCCGCGATTGGTTTGCGACTACCATGGTCGTACTTGGCATTGCGGTGCTCGGGTTTTATGCCTCGCACAAGCCACGGCAACAGACATACCGCCTGGATGAGCACGGCCTTACGATTGACCGGCGGCGCTATGGCTATGAACAATTTCGCTCCTTCGCGGTCGTTTCGGAAGGAGCGTTTTCGAGCATTGAACTTGCGCCGCTCGGGCGCTTCGCGACGTATATGACAATCTACTATGCGCCGGCTGATGAGGCTAAAATTGTCGATGTGCTCAGTGCGCACTTACCAGTCGAGCCGCCGCACAACGATCTCACCGACCAACTGTTGCGCCGTATCCACTTCTAGCGCCACTCAGTTGCCGGGGACTGCTGAACGGCGTGAGCCGCTTACCGGACGCGCCGCAGGGCATGACCTTCTTTGGCGCGCAATTTGTGCTCCATCCGCCGCAAAAAGCGCTGGCGCCGCTCCCGATTATCCCAACGGTCAAAGGTTGCCATCAATGCCTCTTCGTTATAGTACATCGTTTGCCCTCCTCCATTTCGATCCTACGTCCCCCGCGCGACCAGCGCAGTGACCTTTCTAACTCATACAGCCGAGACCGGGCAAGCAATACTGGAATGGTACAATAGAGCGAAGATGTCCACCCTATCTAATGCCGTGTTCGCATTGCCCACCCGCTTCGACCGTTATCAGCGCCGGCACCGCTTCGTCGCGTTCGCGTACGCCACCATCAAGAAGTATCTCGACGATCAGGCCGGCCACACCGCGGCACTCCTGGCATACTACGGCTTCTTATCCCTGTTCCCGCTCCTGTTGGTGCTGACCACCACCGTTAAGCTGCTCCTCTTGGGTAATTCAGAGTTCGGCCACGATATTATACAGGGCGCTGTGGGATACTTTCCGGTTGTCGGCGGCGAGTTACAGCGCAACCTGCACGGTTTCGGCACGAGCGGTCTGGCGCTCGCTGTCGGCGTGCTACTAACGCTCTATGGTACGCGCCAGGTGGCGGACTGCTTGCGCATCGGCCTGGACCACCTCTGGCAGGTGCCGTATGTGCAGCGCAGCAGCTTCCCCGGCTCCCTCCTGCGTAGCATGAGTATCATCGTCGTGGGCGGCTTGGGCCTGGCGGTGGCGCCGCTCGCGTCGGGGTATTCGGTCATCGCCGGGCATGGCTATCTGTTTCAGTTCGCGACGGTGCTTACGACGCTCGCCATGCTGTTTGGTATATTGCTGCTGATCATACGGTTCGGTCTGTCCGTGCGTCGCCCATTGCACGAAATCTGGCTGGGTGCGGCCCTGGCGGCAATTGGCCTTGAGGTGCTGCAGACGATCGGCGGCTATATCATGGCGCGAGAGCTCCAGCGGCTCGATTCACTCTACGGTACGTTTGCGTTGGTATTGGGCGTGTTGTACTGGCTCTATCTGCAAGCGCAGGTCCTCTTGCTTGCGCTTGAGGTTGATACGGTGCGCGTTTTTCGTCTGTGGCCGCGGAGTATTCGCCGCCCGCTGACCACGGCCGACTACCAGGCGTATGAGCTGTATCGCGACCGGGCCCGTTTCCACGACCCGGAAGCCGAGGGGTAGAGGCGTGGGCCTGGCCCTCGCCAGCCTCGCCAGGTACACTGGTAGGTAATGGGTTTCTTTTACTGGCTCGACCAATATACCGACACGATCCAGCACTTCATTGCCACGAAGCTCGTGCTGGCGCCGCTCTTGCTTTTGTTTATTGAGGAAGCGGGCGTGCCGCTGTTGGTGCCGGGTGATGTGATCATTGCGTATACGGGTTATCGTATCTCGCTTAACCCAAGCGGAGCGGCCCTGTGGGAAGCGTTTGTGACGGCGCAGGTCGCCGTCATTGCCGGCTCAAGCGTGCTGTTTTTTCTCTCTCGCCGCTGGGGGCAGCTGCTGATTGATAAGCTTGCCAAGTTTGTCTTTCTGAAAGAGTCACATGTCCATCGTGCCGAACGTCTGTTCGCCAAGTACGGCGTGTTGGGTATTATTGTCGGCCGGCATATTCCCGGCATGCGTATTGCTGTCACGGTGTTTGCGGCCACCGCCGGGGTACGTTACCTGACGTTTGTCGTCAGCACGTTCATCTCTACCTCAGCCTGGATCATTATTTTCCTCAGCGTTGGCCGTGGTGTGGGGGCGAATTTTCACACCGACTTCCAGCGCTACATCGGCGTCTCGCTGGGCATTATCGCCGGAGTGACCGGCGGCATCCTGCTGCTGCACCTCATCGGTATGCTGCGTCGTCGCCACCGTGCCAGGCGCCAACAAAAAACGGACCGGTAGGTCCGTCTCTCTATCTATCAAAGCTGGTACGCCTGGCAGGATTTGAACCTACGACCTTTGGCTCCGCAAGCCAACGCTCTATCCAGCTGAGCTACAGGCGCTCGTCAGGCCCTACGCCCTAAACCTCGTTTTGCCCATCGGCAAAAGCTTCGGCCTATGGCTCTGGCCTCCCGCTCAAAATTCTAAACAGTCGCTTACGCTCCTCGGTTTAGGATTTTGTTCGAAACAGCAGCAACAGAGGTGATAATAGCACAGTCAGTGACGGATTGCTAGGCTGAAAAGATGGGCCCAATCTGTTACAATAGCGCCATTGAGGAGAGATGGCCGAGTGGTTGAAGGCGCTGCTCTCGAAAAGCAGTGTGGCAGCAATGTCACCAAGGGTTCGAATCCCTTTCTCTCCGCCAAGGAAGCAGTATGAAAGTAGCAGTGCATAGCGGTCGATTCCACGCCGATGATGTCTTTGCGGTTGCGGCACTCCGGCTGGCTGGCGTGCTGACGGAGCTTATCCGGACACGTGAGCCTGCCCAGCTGGCGAGTTGTGACCTGCGCGTTGATGTCGGCCGCCGGTACAACCCCCAGGCTGGCGACTTTGACCATCATCAGCCGGGCGGTGCCGGTGTGCGCCCAAACGGTGTGCCGTACGCCTCATTCGGCTTGATCTGGAAGGAATACGGCGCGCCGGTGGCCGGGTCGTCCGAGGCGGCTGCCATCGTCGATGCAGAGCTGGTACAGCTCATCGATGCCGACGATTGCGGCTACGACCTGTTCACGGCAAAACTGCCGGGCCTGCGCCCCCTCACCGTCAGCCGCATGATCGCCCAACTCAATCCGTCGTGGCAGACCGATCCCGACGAAGCCGCCATGGATACATCGTTTATGCAGGCTGTTGCTTTTGCCGCGCCCGTTCTGCAGCAAGCAATTACCCAAGCGCGCGAGCAGCTTGCCGGCGAGGCGTTGGTGCGTACCGCCATCAGGCAAGCGGATGATCCGCGCATTATCATGCTAGATCGCGCTGCGCCATGGAAGCAGACGGTCGTGACCGGAGCGCCGCAGGCGCTGTACGTACTGCACCCTGTCTGGCCGGCGGTGCGCCAGCAATGGGAAGTATCGGCCGTCCCCAAGCAGCTGGGTAGTTTTGAAGACCGTTGTCCCCTACCCCTCGCCTGGGCCGGCAAGGCTGGTGCCGAGCTGGCGGCCGTCAGCGGTGTAACTGACGCCGTGTTCTGCCATACCGGCCGCTTTATGGCCATTGCCGAATCGAAGGCCGGTGCCGAGCAGCTTGCCCGGCGAGCGCTCATCAGCGCGTAAGCATCGTATACTAAGCATATGCAAGATTCTATTTTTACGAAGATTATCAAGGGCGAAATCCCGGCACATAAGGTGTATGAAGATGACAAGGTATTGGCTTTTCTGGACATCCATCCCGTCCGGGCCGGCCATACGCTGGTGATCCCCAAAAAGCAGATAGAGTTCGTCTGGGACTTGCCGGACGACGACTATAGGGCGGTGATGCA
This sequence comes from Saccharimonadales bacterium (SeqCode), assembly GCA_035545555.1. GTDB lineage: Bacteria > Patescibacteriota > Saccharimonadia > Saccharimonadales > UBA4665 > JANWHZ01. The sequence goes on from DASZYD010000005.1 coordinate 3,811, forward strand.
GGCGGTAAAGGCTGTTGCCCTGCGCTTGCGTGCCGTGCTCGGCACACGCTATGTCGGTGAACGCATTGTCGGCGTCGATGTGCCGCATGCACATGTGCAGCTCATCCCCTTCGATACGGTTGATGAGTTCCGGGCGCCGCAGGACATGGCCGCCGCGCCCGACCACGCCGCGCTTGCCGCGCTGGCTGCCAAGCTGGCTTTCTAACGCCGCCGGAACCTGGCCATTTGGTACTACGTTGGCTTCTCTTTTTGTCGCCAAACTGATACTATATGGCTATGCAACAGGTGGGAGCCTCGGTTGTACCTATGCTGACGCGCGCGGAGCGCTGCCTATGAGCAGTATGGACGAGAAAGCACTCGGCCGCCGGCTGCAGGCCGCCCGCCAAGCAGCCGGTTTCACGCAGCAATCTCTCTGTCAAAAGGCCGGGCTGAGCTATTCTACCCTGGCCAAGATTGAGCGAGGTGCCATCAAAACACCCTCAATCTTCACGATCCAGCGCATTGCCGCAGTGCTTGGTGTCACGCTGGACGCACTGGTCGGCACCCCTCCTCCGGCCGCCAAGCGCCGCGAACACTCCAAGAGCGGCATCAGCTTCGTGTACTTCGATGTCAACGACTGCCTGGTGCAGTTTTACCACCGCGCCTTTACGCACATTGCGGCTGATGCGGACGTTCCCGCCGATGTGCCGGAGACGCTGTTCTGGCACTATAACGATCAGATCTGCCGGGGCGATATGACCATGGCTGAATTCAACCGCACACTTGGCGGGCAACTCCGCCTGCCCGGCTTTGACTGGACGGCGTACTATCTGGAGTCGACTGAGCCGACACCGGGCATGGCTGAACTCGTAGCATGGGCTGCAAAGCGCTACGGTATCGGGCTACTCACCAATAGCATGCCCGGCATGGTCGACCGCCTGCGCGAGCAATACCTGCTGCCCGACGTGCAGTTTGACGTCATTATCGATTCCTCAGAAGCACATCAACTCAAGCCGGAGCGCGCAATCTACGACCTGGCGCTGGAGCGTAGCGGTTGCCGGGCCGATGAACTCCTCTTCGTTGATGATTCGCGCACTAACATCATGGCTGCCGAGCGGCTTGGCTGGCATGTCCTACACTTCGAATCGCCCAATCCCGAAGAATCGATTATGCGCATCCGCTCGGCACTCGAACCTGCAGTATAAGCTGCCGACTACTGCTTCGCCGGTGCGAACCGTTCGTACTCTTTGGTCAATGCCTCCAGCTGCTGTTTGCCGTCGGCCAACTGCTGCTTTGTCTCTTCGACCACAGCTTTCGGTGCTTTATCGGTATACGCCTTGTTGGCAAGGCGCTGCTCTAGCCGCTGCACGGCGGCCGCTTGCGCCTCGCGCCTCGCGGCCAGTTGCTCCACGAACCGAGCGGCAGTCTGTTGGTCGATATCCAGCCAGCACCGATAGGATGTGCCCGTCAGGAACATGCCGGTGCCGTCGCGAACTTCCGTTACCTCGCGCAGGCCGGCCAGCCGCTTCAGCAGTGCCGCATTGGCCGCCAGGAACGGCACGTCGGTGTAGTAGAGTGTCACTTCCCTGCCCGCTTCCACGGCTTTGATGATGAAGCGCGCTTCACTGACAATGTTCTGAATGTCGGCAAACTGCCGGGCCTGCTTTGCATCAGCTGCCGGCATCTCCGGCCAGGTCTGTGCTGCCAAAACGGTGCCGCCGGTCCACTCAAGCGTCTGCCAGATTGTCTCGGTAACGAACGGTGCAAACGGATGGAGGAGGATGAGTACGCGCTCCAGCAGCGCCGCGAGGAGCGCCGGATTCGGTGCGCTCTTGCTGGCCTCGATGTACCAGTCGGCCAGGTCATCCCAGACGAAGTGGTACAGCCGGTCGTAGCTTTCGGCGAACCGGAATGCCGCGAGATCAGCTTCAACATCTCTGTGAAGGCGTTGTAACTTTTGCAATACCCAATGGTCAGCCGCGGTGCGGGGCTTTGCCTCCGGCCGCTCATGCAGCTCGCCGGTAACGCCCTCAACGTAGCGGGCGATGTTCCATAGTTTGTTACAGAAGTTACGGTTGGCTGCAATCTTGCCCCAGCCCCAGTTCTGATCATTCCCCGGCGTCACGCCCATGATCAGCGCCATGCGCAGCGCATCGGTGCCGTACTTCGGAATGACATCGAGCGGGTCGATGATCGATTCCGGCCGGCTCTTGCTCATCTTCTTGCCGTCCTCAGCACGGATCAGTCCGTGCAGGTACACCGTCTTAAACGGCACGTGCCCTGTCGCGTAGGTGGTCGAGAGGATCATGCGGGCTACCCAGAAGAAAAGGATATCCCACCCCGTCTCCATGACGGTCGTTGGATGGTAGGCTTTGAAATCCGGGCTTTTATCGAGCAGCTCTTGTAGTGACAATGATTGGTCAAGTGCCAGTTGGGGGTCGATGAGCGTGCTCCAGGTCCAGAGCGCCGAGCTAAACCAGGTATCGAGCGTGTCCGGATCCTGCTCCCAGGCGTTCCAGCCCTCTTTGCCGTCGTCGGCCGGCGGCACCAGACCCGCGTAGGTCTCGATGCTGCCGTCAGCGTGCGAGCGATACCACACCGGGATGCGATGCCCCCACCATATCTGCCGGCTGATACACCAGTCGCGCAGGTTATCAATCCAGTGGAAGTATGTTTTCTCAAACCGGCCAGGGATAATCTGGATATCGCCGTCATGCACCACCGCCTGCATGACCTCCTTCAGGCTGCGCTGCTTCCCTTTCCATGCCACCGCCGGTTTGTTCACGTCGACAAACCATTGCAGCTTGATCTGCGGCTCAATCACCCCTTTGCCGCGGTCGTTCATGGCCACGTTGTGTACATAGTTCGGTTCCTCTTTGACCAGCAGCCCCTTCTTGCGCAGCTTTTCGACGATCTTCGGCCGCGCGTTGGCAATCGGCATGCCGGCAAATTCTCCGGCGATGGGCAACAGCTTCCCGTGGAAGTCAATGATCTGTTCTTTGTCCAAGCCGTGCCGTTCGGCAATCTCGAAGTCGGTATGGTCGTGCCACGGCGTAATGGTCATCACGCCGGTGCCGAACGCGGGGTCGATCGCCTCGTCTTTGATCACCGTCGCCGTTACCGGTCCGTTGATCCATTCAGCGGTAAAGGTATCCCCTTCTTTGTAGGTAGCGTAGCGCTTGTCGTTGGGGTGCATGACGACGTATTTGTCGCCAAACTTCGTCTCCGGCCGCGCCGTACTGATCTGGAACGGCCCGTATTGGAAGGTGTAGAAGGTGGTCGTTTCCTCTTTGTACGCCACTTCGTCGTCAGACACGGTCGTTTCCAGGTTCGGATCCCAGTTCACGATGCGGTGCCCGCGGTATATCAGGCCGTCGTGGTACATCTTCAGGAACACTTCGTTGACGCAGCGGTTAAGGGCGTCATCCAAGGTGTAGCGCAGCCGCGACCAATCGCAGCTGGCGCCCATGGCGCGCATCTGCCCAAGCATGGTGCCGCGGCTGGCGGCCACGAAGTCGCGCGTACGGCGCAGGAACTCGTCACGCCCCACTTCGTGCTTGCTGCTGCCCTCCTCGGCAAGTTTCTTTTCAATAATGGCGTTTACAGCCAGGGCGGCATGATCCGTACCCGGTAGCCACAGTGCGTCTTTTCCCTGTTGGCGCGCGTGCCGGATCATGATGTCCTGCAGCGTCAGGAATAACGCATGGCCCAGGCTCAGCGTCCCCGTCTCGTTTGGCGGCGGCATGCTGATCGAGAAATGTTCCTTGTGACTGGTCGGATCGGCGGTGAATACCCCACTCTTCTCCCACAGGGCATAGATGTTTGACTCGTACTGTCCCGGTTCGTACGTTTTTGGCAATTTCATGCAGTAAACCTCTGTTAGATACTAAAACGTTGTGGAGAATGAAACGCAGTCGCCCGTGGCGACATAATCCCGCGCTGATACCGGTGGTTTGTCTGCGTATCCGGTCGTGGTCAGCCCGTACATGCATCCATCATACCACCCCTGATGGCAATTGGTAAACAAAGGTGTCGTTCACGTGAAAAATAGCAATACAAAACACAACTTTCCCTCGAAAGTCCTGATTTCTACTGCTATTTCCCCTTTTTGCGAACCTGTTTGTTTTCACTTGCTACAATAGCATAGTTGCTTATGCTGAGCAAGACCCAGCCGGGCTACATACTATCCATCGCGTGCCGCACATCACATGTTCAGGCTCGGATTGATGTCGAGCGTATATGGGTCGGCAGCGGCTTGCCCACGCATGGCCATGTAGCAGCCCAGCGTCGCGATCATGGCGCCGTTATCGGTGCACAGTTTGAGGTCGGGGCAGGTAATGGGTTTGGGCAGACGCTCGGCCAACTGCCGTCGCAGTTCGCTGCTGGCGGCCACGCCGCCGGCGATGACGATCGATGCCGGCCGGAACTCTTCGTAAGCCGCAAGTGTTTTATCGACCACCGTCTCCACTGCAATACGCTGGAAGCTGGCCGCGATATCCGCTTTCTGCCGGTCGTTCAGGCGGGCGGGCAATTCGTAGGAGGGCAGGGTGAAATCCGCACCAACCTCGGCTTGCGCCAAGCGCAGCACCGCTGTCTTGAGGCCGGAGAATGAGAAGTCATACTTGCCGGCCATCTTTGCCTTGGGTAACTCATATGCATAGGGGTCGCCTTCGGCAGCTTTCCGGCCGACACTTGGACCGCCAGGGTAGGGAAGGCCCAAAATCTTCGCCACTTTGTCGAAGGCTTCGCCGATCGCATCGTCAGTCGTCTGCCCGAGCAGCCGATAGTCGAAATGGCCGCGGAACAGCACCAGCTGACTGTGGCCGCCCGAAACGAGCAGGGCAAGCAAGGGAAACGCCGGCTGACCTGCCGGCAGGCTATAGCCGGGCAGGGCAGTGCCCGTCAAAAAATTGGCATAGATATGGCCGGCCACATGATTGACCGCATACAACGGCTTGCGATGAACAATAGCCAGCGTCCGCGCCGTCAGCACGCCGATCAGCAGGCTGCCGCCCAGCCCCGCGCCGTACGTGACGGCGATAGCGTCAATGTCATCCCAAACGCAACCTGCTTCATTGAGTGCCTGTCGGATGACCGGTACGATCGCCTCGATATGGCTCCGCGCGGCGATTTCCGGGACCACGCCGCCGTAGGGGACATGGAGCGCCATGCTCGACGCTACCACATTGCTGAGCAGCCGCCGGCCGTCTTCGACCACAGCGGCTGCCGTCTCATCGCAGCTCGTCTCAATGCCCAACACGCGCATATCACTCATCATACACTGTTGGGGACGATGCTATTGTCATACTATTAGGATTATATTATAATCTTCCTAGTTTTCTCTGTGGCGCTGTATAGGCAGAGAATGCTGCTGTGCTTACGGTTATGTTGTGGTATAGTACACTCAGATCTTTTAGCGCATACAGACAGGAATAACGATGGAAAACGTCAAACAGTTCGTTGAGCAGCTCCTTAAGGAAAAGGACATTACGAATCTTGAGCCTGCAGTTCATGATCAACTGGTCAGCGACCTAAGCAATCGACTTATCGATTTCATCAACCGGCGGCTTATCGATGCTATGTCAGAAGACGACGTGAAAGAATTTATGACACTGCTTGGTCAAGAGCCCGTCGATCCGACAAAGGTCCAGGCGTTCATCGGCGCACATGTGCCTGATACGCAGCAGGTCACTACGGCTGCCATGATGGAGTTCCGGGCGCTCTACGTCGGTAAAGCTAACGAGGCATAGATAAGCAACATAGTATGGCAGTAAATGCGGCAAACACGGCGCCATTAGATCCAGGCTTGGTTGATCCATTACAGAATATTGATCCGGCCCGCCAGGCTTTACTAGAGGAGTTGAGGACACAGGGCCTCTTAGACACGCTCGGCGTACAGTTGGTTGATATATCCAGCGGCGTACAGGCCGAGGCGCTTGACAGCGCCGACGAACATCTGCGCCAGCTGACGTCGCAGCCTGGCGTCCGCGGCTTTATCGGCAAGATTTGGTATGGGACTTTCGCGCGGGAGTTTGTACGGCAGCGTGAAGTGCAGCGAAGCCGGCGAGAGATTCTCGGTGAGAATAACAAAGGCAACCTCTACGCCCGGCATGGTGGTACGCAAGAGCAACATGCACAAGCTGCCGAAGCGGTCGTTACCCGGTTTACCAGCAGCTTTGTGCACCAGGAGGCCGGTGAGGCGAATGAAGCGCTGCGTAGTAGAGAGGGCGGTGTAGAGCTTGAGGCTCAAATCCATGACCTGATCGCCCGGTATGCGCGCGGTGAAGGCAATATGGACGCCGCTGGCCTCGAAGAGCAAAAGAACCGGTTGTTGTTTGAATTCGGTGGCGCCGAGCGGCGCCGCACTCGGGAGCGGAATGTCGGCCTTTTGTGGGCGGATAATATTGTCACCGTCGCTCAGAACGCAAAAAAGGCGTATGAACACCTTCGGGGCTTAGATAATGTCGATGAAGCCGAGGCTATGGCGACCATCACCGGCGAACTGCAACGCAGGGGGGCATGGGCCGGCGAGGCCAACATGGGCGTCCGCACAGGGGCCAGCCGCGAATTGACTGACCGTGTTATGGACCGGCTATATAGTGTGCCTGGCCTGAACCTTGTGAACGAGGAGACACTTGGCATTGCCGCCGCCGCGGTTATAACTATCGGCAAGTTTGCCACAAAAAAGGCGATCACGGCAGTTGGTGCGACGGTGACCATGGGTGCCGGTTCGGCAGTTGTTGCCGGTCTGCGTGAGCATGCAGCGGTCGGCCAAGAGCGCCGGCTGCACTCCCGACAGATGGCAGAAGGTGGCGAGATCGATACGACCACAGGAAGTAGGCGTCGTGCCAGTATGGAGGAAACGCGCTACGAGACCAAAAGCTGTGCCGAGCTCCAGGACGAGCTACGCGTCGCACTCGAATTCCAGGGCTTCACTCCCAATGCAGACAGGTCCGCATTAGCAACAGCGCTCGCAAATCTACGTGACGCGATAGCAGCAGTAGAGGCACGGATAGTCATGTCGGATCGGCTAAACGCCGACCTCATTTCATTCTCAAGCAAAGAGGCAGTTGAGAAGCAGCGACTTGATCTAGATATAGCACTGGCACGGGCTAAGGCGCGGCTCAACGAGCATGTCCAGAATAGCGAGGACGTTGTCCTGGACGAAGCAGGCATAGATAAGACAGTTGCACGTGACCCCGCCCAGAATATAGATGCTATTCTGGCCGCAACCGTGGAAGCAGTGGACGGCACCTTGCGCGCTGATATGACCGTCAAGGATCAGGCATTCAGGCGGCTGCGGGCCCGCCGTGTGGCAAGCGCCGCACTGGTGGGTGGGCTCATGGGAGTCGCTATGGGAGTCGGCAGCCAAGAGGTACATGCACTGCTAGACAACACCCTGCAGGGTGTTGGCGAGCCGGCTGCCGGCACCAGCTGGCGTACCGAGCTGACAGCACTCTTCCGGCATGATGTGTTGCACCAAGACGTGTCGCATAATCCGAATTACACCATGCCCACAGGTACATACGAGACTCCCGGAATCTTCCACACCCCTGACGGCAATGGTGCGCTCGATTTGCCGCCAGGCTTCCATGTAGTCGTGCAGAACGGCCATGATGTGCTGATGGGCCCCAATAATCATACGGTCGGCACGCTCAACTTTGATGCGCACGGCCATTTGACCGCGGCAAGCCAGCAGATGCTTGAGAAGCAGGGCTTTAAGTTTGATGTAACGACTGAGGCGTATGATCAGGCGACGTCTCATTCTACGACGACTACTGTTTCGGCGGATCAATATGTTGCCCAGCATCCCAGCGACTTCACCGATGTCCAGCGTCAGTTCTGGTACGACAACAATACGCCGGGCGATTACGACCTGAACGAGCTCGGCTTATGGTGGGGTGGCACCAATGGTGTCGATGCGCATGGCAATTTTGTGTTCAACGTATCGCATATGACCGCTGGCGGATCGTTCCATGATGGCTTCTCAGCTAACGCGCCGGCCCTCGATGCGCAGCATCAATTATATATTGCCGTTTCGCTCGACCAGGCGTCCCAAAATCACGTGGTACTAGTGCCTATCGACGCGAACGGTAACGCGGTGTTCGACCCGCATAATCCGATATTCCACAGTATGTTCAAGATGGAGAACGGGCATGCGGTCTTTACAGGCGGGTACGCAGAAGTTGTGCAGATTTCTGGCCATACACCAGATGGCGACGACATAATCCGACCGCTGGCAACCGTAGTGGGCACGAATAACCCGGGCTCAATCACTACTACGACGACGCAGATCATTCATACCACTGGCGAACATATTGTCACGCATGTCGAAGCTCCCGCACCCGCACCGGTCTCTGTTGAGACGCCAGTAGGCATCGCCCCTGTTATTCCTATTCGGGCTCGGCGTGGTCTGGAGGATCTCGGCACCAGGAATACCGTAGCAAGTCGGGACACTACTGACACCGAGACGCCGCCAGAAGCTCCCATCGCAGCTACTGGTGTATATGAGACTGGACCAAATGCAGCCGCTGAGCGCTGGGAGCGTTGGCGTCGCGAACGCTCCCCTGATCTACGTGCGAACCCCCAGGCTAACCTTGACACCGGTCGAGAGTTAGAATGGTACCGAAGAGAGCAGCTAAAACGGCGCGGACAAGAGTATATCGACGAACTGGATGCGAATGTCGCCAACAGTGTCCTGCGGGAGATAGGCGATGAGACAAAGGCGCTCGTATGTATACCAGTTGCTGCCGCAAATGAGTCGGAAAACATCTTTAATACGTTATCGCTCTATGCCCAGCAGGATAAAGAGGCGGTGGATGGCACCGTGGTGATTCTCAACGTCAACTGGAAGCAGGAGCTTGAGGGCGATGTGGCCGCAATGGCACGGATTCAAAAGACTCATGACGAAATCGAACGGGCAAAGAAAGCGTTCCCTAACCTACGGATTGCCTCTTTCGATAAAGTATGGACGCCGGAGTTTATCCAGCGCCGTACGCAGGAAGACGGCAGTGTTGCTATGTATGGTGAAGTCATAAAAGTCTTATATGATACTGCGGCATTCGCTGTAGGCAATGCTGTGTTCGACGGCCGTCGCAATACGGGCAGTGAGGCGCTGATCATCACCAATGATGCGGATGCGCAAGGTATGGATCGGCATTATCTCAGACGCTATATGGATTCGATGGCTGCACACCCAACCGCGGATATATTCTCCGGAATCATTCGCTGGGGTACACAAGAATATGAACAATACCCTGGATACGGCTTGGCGTCCGGCTTCTACGCAGTCATTAATATGGTTTCTGCAAGGCAGGGGCACGATATTTCAACGACTGGCCCCAATGCTGCATTCAGAGTTTCGGCATATGCTGCGACCGGCGGTTGTGAGGATAGTGATTCTATGGGTGCCGGCGCGGACGCTATTCTCGGTCAACGTGTGATGGCGGCGCGGAGGGACAGGCGGCCTACCCAAGCTTCTACAGGTTCGTATGGTATGACTGGTTATATGCCTGTGTATGCACCGGCAGAAGAGTCGGCCGCGCCAAATAGAGAGGTAGCTAAGCACGTGGTCGGCGCACAGATTGATAGTGCTGCCGATCGATTGCTGGCTGCGTATAAGCGAGGCCAATGGATTGCTGAGGCCTGGAACAGTTTCAACGTTGGGGGCTATCAGGACAGGAGCGCCCTCGGTGCTTCTGCCGCCCTGCAGGCAGAGAACCCTGCTACGGACATAGACGACATTGTTGGCCGTGTCACAGCTTCAGTCGAAGGCTTTGTGAATCACTGGTATCGGGACCCGGCAATGGCGGCAAGCGCTTTGGCTCTCTACTTTGGTATGCCGACGGATGATGCGGGGAATGTCTACTATACGACTAGGTGGGAAGGCACACCAGGCTGGGGAGGGGATGGCACATTCCATATTGATATAACTGATCTAGGAAAGAAGCGGCTGCAAACGCGGCTGATCCGCGACCTGAGCGGACGCCCTGACCCGTATGGTCGCCGCTTGCGTCGTAAGCTGTATAGCGAAGTACAGGCTGGCGACCGGCACCGGGCCCTTGCAACGCCTCGCTTTGTCTCGCATACTGATAGTGTATAAGCTTACAGGCGCCAAAACAGACTTAGAGGGGAGTATACATGCAAGACGAGACCGCGAAGCAACTGCAGTCACTTAAGAATCAGGCGCTGGAGACGTTGGCAGGCATGGCTGACCAACTTGCTGATAATAATGACGTAGGCATAGAGGGCCTGCTTGCGATTGTCCATAACACTGGTAGAATAGAACTCCTCGGCAAGATCCTTGAGAAGGCCAAGAACCTACCAGACCCATCCCAGAAGGCCCAGGCCCTACTTGACTTAGTAGATGAGATCGAATTGCAGCTTGTGAGTGGTCAAGAAGCATCCGAGCCTCCCGTGCCCAGTCAACCGGTTCAGGGGTAGAAGTTGACAGTTAGCCGTTTATTTTTATAATAAGTGATCATGTTATTCGAAGTGGGACGGCATACTGCCCCTGCGCCACTGGAGACTATCGAGCCGACCAACCGTGCGCGACTAGAATCATTGCCTGCAGTAGGGTTTGCACCTCAGCAGCGTGCTGAGCTGGTCGATCAGATTGCAACAATAGGTCTGCCAACGACGAATTACCGTAGCCTAGAACACCAGCAGAGCCCACAGGGCCGCGATGCCGACTTACTCTGCACCTGGGGTGTTGGCACTCTGAACTATGGTCAGCTCACGGTATATGATCGCTTTGACCAGAAGACCCCACTGGAACGGCAGAAAGTTTTGGCGCAGGAGTCGTTGCATGCCAATAGCCCGTATGATCCGCGCAACGCGGCCGCTTATGGAGGCGAGATTGGGCGCAGGACAATCGTATCTCGGATGAATGCAATGGCTGACCAGGCACTTCAGACACGCGTGTATTATGACTCTTACCACCGTGATCTCGCTAGAAAGCTACGAGTAGGTGATATTACGCGGGCGGAGTTTCATGAGGAGAGCTTTACTATTGCGGGAGGGTACCGTTTGACTGATCCCGAGCACCTACGCCTTATTGAGCGCCAGCAGGCTATAGTATTGGCACGCCGACAGCAGTTGAGCTTGGTTGATGCCTGGCAGCAGACCCCTATACGTCTGGTTTCTTTTGACAGGTGGGTGAGTGATCTAGATATTGCCCTAATCCACTTACTAAAAGGGTCCGGTGTGCACGATGCTGCTGGTCTTAATCAGCATGTTGCTAGCCTGCGCAGCCAACGCCCTATAGCGCCACCGAAGCAGACAACAGATCCTATCCCAGAGATAAAAACGACGTTACGAGCCGAGGAAGAGCTCCTTCGGCAGCGTCAGGCAGAAACACGCCTTCTCCAGATCGCCCAAGTCGCGATACTCGCTGCTTAGTACTGTTATACTAAACGTATGCATATCCGGACAGTTGTCAAGAGACTGGTACCAGCCCGACTGTTCATGTCCATCGAGCCGTATGGACATCTTGGAGAGGCAGTGTTGTTCAATGCGGTGGCCGGGTTTCCGGGGCGGGATCTCAAAGTTATCGGCGTGACCGGAACCAACGGAAAGACCTCGACGGCGTTTCTGGTTCATCGCATGCTACAGAACGCGGGGTATAAGACGGGGCTGATGACGACGGTGGCATGGGGGGTAGGGGAGGACATCAAAGCGCAGATCCATCACTACACGAATGTGCCGGCCCCGGAGTTTGTACAGCGCCTAAAAGTGATGCGTGAGGCAAAAGTGGACTGGCTGGTGCTAGAGGTTACGAGCCAGGCGCTGGCACAGCACCGGGCATGGGGGGTGCCGTTTAGCGTGGCGGTCATGACGAACGTGACGCATGAACACCTGGATTATCACAAAACCTTTGAGCGCTACCGCGCTGCCAAGGTGCGTCTGTTCAACCTGGCGGCACGCAACCGGCGGGGGCTGCGTACGGGCATTGTCAACGCCGACGACCCGTCCTGGCGGTTCTTCGCGGATGTTGTGCCACATGTCGTATCGTACGGCGTCAACAGTGGTGACCTACGGGCAGTGAACATCAAGGCGACACCGACAGCCAGCGACTTCGAGGCGAAGTACAAAGATACGAAGCTAAAACTGCACGTAAATTTGCCCGGCAGCTTTAATATCAGCAATGCACTTGCCGCGGCTGCTGCTGGCGTGGTGGTAGGGCTGGACGACCGGCAGATTGCTGAGGGCATCGCTGCGCTGCCCGCGGTGGAAGGGCGGATGAACACCATCGACGAAGGGCAGGACTTTAGTGTCATCATCGATTATGCGCACTCACCGGACAGCTTTGAAAAGTTGTTCAAAGATTTGCGGCCACTTGTGAAGGGCAGGCTCATCGTGATGTTCGGCAGTGCCGGCCGCCGCGACGAAGCCAAACGTGCGGTGCAGGGCAAGCTGGCCGGCGCATACGCTGACGAAGTGGTTCTTACTGAGGAGGATGACCGGGATGTGGATGGCCTGGCTATCCTGGAGCAGATTGCGGCGGGCGCTGAAGCCGCAGGCAAAAAACAAGGCAAAGATTTGTTCCTAGTGCATGACCGCACGGAAGCGATCAACTTTACGCTCAAGCGTGCGCGTAAGGGCGACACGGTGCTGCTGCTAGGCAAGGGTCACGAAAAAACCATTGAGCGCGCCAACGGTGAGAACCCGTGGGATGAAGCTGAGATCACGCGTGACGCGCTGTACGCTTTGCGCCGAACATCCCTGGGTAAATAGATACGGCTTTCGGTGTTGGTTTGCGTATGGCGTACATTTATATGGTAGTATAGTACCCATGGATAAAAACTTGCTGCCCTCTACCCCTGATGCCCTACAATCGTCACAAATGGTAGAAGTCCCGCAGCCGCCCGCCGAGCATGCCGATGAGAGGTATCAACAGCTATTCACTGCACTAGGTGAGATGACGCTGCATGGTGCGAATGAACAACTCACCGAACAACAGATCGTGGATGACTGGGAGCAGCATCATGCCGTAAAACAACCGCCCCGATTTGCAGAGCAGGCCATGGATACTTCTCGACAATCGCCTTTCCGGTATGCACCATCCGCCATGGCTGAGCGTGGCGTAGGCAGCATTGCCATGGAGCAAGAGGCGCTATTGGAGGTTCGCGAAGTGCTCACCAACTATATAGGCAGGAACGCGAACCAAGAAACCGGGTTAGTAGGCAAAGCAGTAGATATCTTGCAAAATCTTACCTTTATAGGCGAGAAAGAGTACCAAGAGGCGGCTACCGGCATAGGTACGGCCTGGAAGGCCTACCTAGACGAGTACCCTGATAGCCAACTATGTGTCATCACAGAGATTAACCAGCTTGAGCGATTTGACGGCAAGCGGAAGAGTGATGAACACCTCAAGCAGCAGATTTTAGAGACATTCACCGACGAGGAGCTAGAACGCTACTCCGGTAGGATTGTTGATCAACTGCAGCACCTGACCGTTGACGCTGAACACGGGAAGATCGTTATGCTTGATGACTGGACAATTAGCGGCAAGCAGATGGTCGATAGCTATCAGCGATTGTTGCGAGACCCCGTATTCTTGCGCTTCGCAGCGAGAGATAGGGTCGAGATCAACCTAATAGCGGCCTCGGCCGACCGCATCAGAAACGGGTTACCGGTTCCGATTGGCGAGGGTGAGAAAATAGAGCACCTGCCTGTCTTTGCCTACTACCAAGCACATTACGCCGCAACGGCCCAAGAAGTAGGTTTTAGCTATATAACGGGTCTTCATTCGTCAGTAAACTACGGGTTTGGGCGTACTTGCGAGAAGCTCACTCCTAGGTCTGCCTGGAACGCGGGCCATCCTATGCTTGCCAACGTGGTGCGAGACTATCGTACCGGCGTTGCGACTGTAGACATACAGCAGGATAGGCTCCAAAGGTTACCCGAGGAGGTAGTGGCGAGAAACAAGGCGATCGTGCTAGCGGGTGGCGTTGCGGCGAGTAGCACTACTGGAGGCGAGGCCGCATGGCAATAGAAGTGTTCCGGGGTGAACATTTCTTTTTGAGCAACATGTATCCTTTCAAGAATGGTATTACTACCCCTGACGGTGTCATCGTCCATACTTCCGAACAGTTATATTTGCCAGCCAGGCTAGTGCACAAAGAGGATCGTCTGGCTGTCGAGGAGGCTCCGAGTGGCTTCCGCGCGAAGCGCATATCCCGCCAACTGCAGAATGCGGGCCATCCCATACGCCCCGGGTGGGATATGGTTCGTGTACCGATCATGCGTGACTGCATCCTTGTAAAGTTCGCCGCTAATATTGCCCTACGTGACCAGCTACTTGCAACGGCAAATGAGGAACTTATCGAGGGGAACAGGTGGGGAGACATATTCTGGGGCGTTTCGCCTCCTCCCCCTGATGGGACAGGTGAGAACATGCTCGGCCGGTTGCTAATGGATGCCCGAGAGGGCTTTAGAAGTCCTGATTTTAGCATTGACATTGATGAGTTAGTACAGCGTATATTCGATCCAAACGGATACTCTGAGGTGCTCTCACCTGCGGAGAACGCCGGCGGATAGAGCTGTGCTGTCGGCTAACGGCGGTGAGCATTGACTTTTAAGTAAGAACTGTTACAATCGGGCCAATATGGTACAGCATATGCGCCAATTTACGACAGCCATTATCCTCGATGCGCGAGGGAGGCTTGCCGTTGCGGCGTAACGTTTGAACAAGAAAAAACGCAACGAAATCTCCCTCGAACAACGAGGGAGATTTTTTATGGATCCGCACAGATGAACACTCACAATAAACCCCCACTAATCATAGAAGACGTCCAGCCATACGTGCCAGTTGCGCCCGGTGTTTTGTTTGAGGCGGACAGGCTTGAGGACCCAATCGAGCAAGTGTTGGTGGTGCCGCACCCGCGCAAACGGCAGCGCCGCGAAGCGCAGACCCTATATGATTACATGCGCCTTGACGAGGCGCGAAGCTATCTTGAGACGGCTACCGAGACGATGGATCCTGACGAACTCGGCCAGACACGGTTGGGCATGGCACTCTGTACGGCACAGGCTGTGAGCGAGGCGCTCTGGTTTACGGAAGATAAAAAGTTACCGGTGGTCAATGGCGAGCCCTTGCCGCCGAGCACATCTGATATACGAGCTAAGCAGCTGACCGACTGCTACGGCTATGCGCGGACGGCATCGGGTATCTTGCGGTACCTTGGTATCCCGCATTGGATTGGGCATCCGGAAGACCATGCAACCCTGATTGTACCAGTTGGTTCGGGTGAGAACTTTACGATGTGGATGGTCGATCCGCTAACACCGAGCCTATCGACGGATCTGCACGGTAAGGTACTGGATGCCGACATGAGGCAGGCACAAGCGTCGCTCGAGCGCGGCGAGCGCCACGCCGTCTTTATGCAGACCAAATATATGCGCGACTGGAAGGTGCCTGCGGCAGATATTGACAGTCTGGCCGCAGATCACCCATGGCTCGCAGCCGAGAAGCAGACGTATGCGGTTGGCTTCAATGGGCGGCGGCGCCAGAGCCGGACGCAGATTGTGATGGCACTGTATCCACCAGAGGATGCATGGCGGGTGATGGAGATGAAGAACAACTTTGATCGGGCACGTGTGGCGGGTGACCTGGTATCTGCGGCAGGACATTTGACGCTTATGCGAGGCGAGTATCCACTCATTGATGTACGCTCGAAGGATTACTCCACAATGAAACAGTTCTTCCGGAGACTGCTTGACCGCGAGCTCTATATTGAGGCATGGGAGGCGATGGATTCCTACTTTGACAGCTTTGTCGGCGTGACTGGCGATTCGCGCGTGTATGAGCGGCGCGGCGATGCATTCCGGAGCCTTGCACGAGCGGCACTTGCGACGGCGATGGGGTTGGGTGGCGAAGGCAATGTGACCTTGCAAGATATTGCGGCACGTGCAGCCGCCGAGGCAGAACTGAGCTACCAAGCGTACCAGGGCTGGGAAGGGGACCACCGACGACCGGCGTGGCTGTCCGAAGTATTTAAGAGGAAAGCCACGATTGCTCAAGCTATCGGCCAGACGGCTGCGGCGTTCAGTGCACTATAAACCGCCAGGGCTCTTGACCGGTAGTTGGCACTCGTTTATATTGAGTGCTGACGGCTGGCACTCAAGCGTAAACAGTGCCAGCTTGCATACGTAAACGGAGGAGTGATGTCATGAGCGTACCGATCCAACCGCTCGCCGACTATGTGGTCGCGCAAGAGGAAAAGCCGGAGACCAAGACCGCCAGCGGCCTATACCTGCCGGACAAGGCAGCCGAGAAGCCGAAAATTGCTAAAGTGCTGGCAGCCGGCAAGGACGTAAAACAAGTGAAGGCAGACGACCGTATCGTCTATAAGAGCTACAGCACGACCGAGGTAAAGATCGGCAGTGACGAGTACATCCTCGTCAAAGAAGAAGACATTCTGGCCACGGTTAAATAAGGGGAGACAGCAATGGCAAAGAAAGTTTTTTACGATGATGACGCCCGCCGCCGCGTGCTGGCCGGCGCCAAGATTCTCTATGACGCAGTAAAAACAACGATGGGGCCCAAAGGCCGCAATGTGGTGATCGGCAAAGGTTATGGCGCGCCGACAGTGACGCACGACGGCGTAACGGTCGCCAAGGGCGTTGACCTGGGCGATGTTGATGACGAGACCTTGGGCTACAAGGTCGGCGCCGAGCTGATCAAGCAAGCCGCCAGCAAGATGAACGATGTGGCCGGTGACGGCACCACCACTGTAACAGTGCTGACATATCACATTTTGAACGAGGCCAACCGGCTGATCGCCGCCGGTCACAATCCGATGCTGTTGCGCAAAGGGCTGGAGGCGGCTGCGCAAGAAGTCATTGCCAAACTCAGCACCCTGACCGAGGATATTGCCGGCAAGAAGAGCCGGGTGGCTGAAGTTGCCACCATCTCGGCCGGCGACGCCGAAATCGGCAACTTGATCGCCGAGGTGATGGACGCTATCGGCAAGGACGGCGTAGTGACCGTCGAGGAAGGCCAGGGACTCCTGCTCGAGAAAGAAGTGGTTGAGGGCTTCACCTTTGACCGTGGCTTTGTCAGCCCTTACATGGTGACCGATACCGGCCGCATGGAAGCGGTGTACGACAAGCCGGCTATTGTCATCACCGATAAGAAAGTCTCGAGCATCCAGGAGTTCCTGCCGCTGCTTGAGAAGCTGGCCCAAAGCGGCAAGAAAGATCTGGTGCTGGTAGCCGAAGATGTTGACGGCGAAGCACTGGGCACACTGATCCTGAACCGGTTGAAGGGCGTGTTCAATACCGTCGCGATCAAGGCACCGGCCTTTGGCGACCGCCGCAAGGATATTCTGAATGACATCGCCATCCTGACCGGTGCGGAAGTCATTACCGAAGACCGCGGTATGACCTTCGAAAACGTTGACCTCGGTGTGGTCGGTTCGGCCCGCAAAGTGATCGTGACCAAGGACGAAACGACCATCATCGAAGGCGGCGGTGCGGCAGCTGAGGTGGCTGCCCGCATCAAGCAGATCAATCACCAGATTGAGGCGGCGACCAGCGAATACGACAAAGAAAATCTGGAAAAGCGCCGCGCGGCTCTCTCCGGCAAGGTGGCAGTCATCAAAGTCGGTGGCGCTACCGAGACCGAGATTGAAGAGAAGAAGTACCGCGTGGATGATGCCGTCAATGCCGTGAAAGCGGCGCTGAGCGATGGTATCGTGCCGGGTGGCGGCGTGACGCTCATCAACCTGGCTTCGCAGGTAACTGTACCTGCCAGCGATGACAGCTCGGTGATTGCGGGCTACCAGTTGCTGCTGAGGGCGCTGGAGCAGCCGTTCCGCATCCTCTTGACCAATGCCGGCGTGAACGCTGACGAATGGTTGCCGCAGGTCAAGGCTGCTAAGCCTGGCCAAGGCGTGAACGTCAACGACCCGACCAAGCTGGTCGACCTGAAGGCTGCTGGCGTGGTCGATCCGACCCGCGTGACCAAAGAAGCGGTCCAAAATGCCGTGAGCATTGCCGGCACCAGCATGACTATGGGCGCGTTGGTGGTGGATGTGCCGAAAGAGGAGAAAGCCGCCGCCAGCCCTGACATGGGCGGCGGCATGGGGATGATGTAGTCTCCGCAGCAAACAGCCCGGCTGACATGCGGGCTTGGTTTGCCTGTGGCAGATGGCCTAAGCAAGGCTAGTTTCCCTAAAGTAGCAACGGCAACCCGGACTCACTCCGGGTTGCCGTTGCCTTTATATATGTGGCTCGGCCGAAGTTGAACTCGGCTGTTGACAGAGGTATGCTATAAGTATGAAGTTATTCGGCCGGCGCCAAGGAGGGGAATCGGCGGCGCAGACGCCACCGCCGGAGCTCCGTGCGTTCTATGGTATGCCGAGCCGGGCGGCCCGGGCGCGGCAGATGCTGTTCGTCTTACTCTGCTTGATTACGGTGGCGGCGATTGCCGTGGCTGGCGGCGCGTGGTGGCGCCATGCGCACGAGCATCCAACGCCACCGGCGACTATTGGGCAGACACAGCAGCCAAAATCAGGCACAAACGGGGCTCCGGAGCAAGAGAATAGGAACAACTCCACGGGGCAATCGGGCGAACAGGCGCCGCCGGCCGCACCCTCGCCGACAACCCTTCCGTCCGACACCGGAAATACGCCGACACCGCAGCCAGGTCAAAGCGAAATTGCCAACACCGGTCCTGGCTCAACCGCTATTGTCGCAGCGCTGGTGTTAGGCGCACTGGCGACCGCAGCGAACTATACCCGCCGACTACTGGCAGTGCGGTTTCCCAGACGGTAGCGGCCTAC
>DASZYD010000006.1:0-21297 GCA_035545555.1 Saccharimonadales bacterium (SeqCode)
CCCGATGCGGTGGTCGGTGATGCGGTCCTGCGGAAAATTATATGTGCGGACTTTTTCGCTGCGTTCACCAGAGCCAATCAGCTTTTTGCGTGCTTCGGACAACTGCTTTTGTCCGTCTTCGATTTTCATCTGGAGCAACCGCGCGCGAAGGACGTTCATGGCTTTCTCTTTGTTCTTCTGCTGGGACTTCTCATCCTGACAGGTGACGATCAAACCGGTGGGCAAGTAGGTAATACGTACGGCTGAATCGGTTGTGTTGACACTCTGGCCGCCATGGCCGGAAGAGTGAAACACATCGATGCGCAGGTCTTTCGGGTCGATCTGGATATCAGCCTCCTCGGCCTCGGGCAGTACCGCAACCGTAACGGTAGACGTGTGGATACGTCCCTGGCTTTCGGTCACGGGCACCCGCTGCACCCGGTGCACACCGGCCTCGAACTTCAGCTGTTTGTAGGCTTGCGCGCCGTGTACGCCGAAGATGATTTCCTTGAAGCCGCCGGCTTCGCTCGGCGATTCGCTGATCAGTTCCAGCTTGAAGCCGTGCATCTCGGCCCAGCGCGCGTACATACGATACAATTCAGCGGCAAATAAGCTGGCCTCATCGCCGCCGGCAGCTGCGCGAATTTCCATAATGACGTCGCGGTCATTGTTCGGATCCTGCGGCGTCAGCGCCTCAATCAGCTGTTCTTCGTTGGCACGGATCTTCTCGGCCAACTCTTCTAGCTCCACGACAGCCATATGGTGCAGATCGGCATCGTCGCTGTCATCTCGTAGCGTCTCGGCTTCGGCCTTGTCATGCTGCAACTTACGCCGCTCGTCGTATAAACCGAGGATGTCTTCGAGCTCGCTGCGGCGTTTGGCCAGCCGCGGGTAGGCTGTATCGCTGAAAATAGCAGGGTCTTGCAACCGCGCCGATAGCTCGACGAATTCAGTGCGGAGGATCTGTTCTTTTTGCTCCATGGATGGTACCTAATCTGATTATACAAAAAGCCACCGAAGCGCATAGGCTGGCGGTGGCTGGAACGGGCGACGTTAGCGCGCGGTCTTGGCGGCGGCTTTGGCAACCTTGGCGGCACGGCGGGCGGCCTGCTTCTTGGCGGCGGCGGCACGCTTCTCGCGAGAGGCTTCGGCGCTGGCAGCACGGGCCTTGAACTTATCGACGCGGCCCTCGATATCCATGATGCGCTCTTCACCGGTGAAGAATGGGTGCGAGCTGCTTGAGATGTGAACCTTGACCAGCGGGTATTCAACGCCATCGAGTTTGATGGTGTCGGTGGCGGTGACGGTTGAGCGGGTCAGGTAGGTAGTGTTATTGTTCAGGTCCTGAAACACGACCGGGCGATAGGTATCTGGGTGAATCGATTTCTTCATAGCTCAGAGGATTATATCTGTTGCGTGTCGAAATGTCAAAGCGTTTGGCGGCCGTGGTTCAGTCAACCAATCCGGAACAAGTAGCTTGTAGGTAGGCAGCTGGCGAGGCAAACAACCGCAGGTTGTTATGCCGAGCCATCCATTCGTTGCAGATGAGCTGAAGCTTGGCAGTGGGAACGCAGCCGTAGAGCTTTCTGAGGTGACGTTTCATGGCGCTCCAGTTGCCTTCAATGTGGTTGGTGCCAGCAAAATGGCCTTTGCTGTGGTTCCAGCTTTCGTGCGAGAAGCCTAACCAGTCAATCTGCTGGTAGCCGGCTGCACAGTCGGTAACAACCAAACTCCCTCGTGCCACACGCTGCTCTAAGAACGCCTCAAGGCTATCTTGCTCGGTATCAGGGATCGTTGCCAACGCCAGCTTGCCGGTATCCCGCTCAATGGCACCCATGACAATGGTCTGGCCGCCGAAGCGCTTGCGGCCGAACCAAGACTCGTCGACTTCCACAATACCGCTGAGCAGTGCAGCGTGCTCCTGTCTGGGGATGAGCGCCCGGAAGCGCCAGTACCAGCGAGCGACTGTCGTGTAGCTGACACCTGCTAGCAGCTTGGCAGTGCCGGGACTCTGGCGGTGCTGCCAGCACCACAGCAACAGGAGCAGTTGGCGGTAACGGAGGTTGCTGCCGCGGAACCAGGTAGCCGCCTTGGGCCGGACTTTTGTACGGCAGCATGCACACCAGCCATACTCACGGCGGAACGTGAGCTTGCCCTGACATGCGCGACAGCGGTCGTGACCAGATACTACTTTGAGCACCAGACGCTTGCACCGAGCTTCACTCGGCAATGCTAGACTAGACATTGGAACAGACCTCCTTGGAAGAATTAGTTGGTGAACACAACCTAATTCTACAAGCGGCTGTTCCGCTTTAGTTTAATGAACCGGCGGCCGTCACGGCCCGGTATCTTGTGCAACAGGGGTGTATCTGCTACAATAGCCACGTACATTACTTAAGCAGGCCGGGAGTGAATCCTCTTTGCGGGACAAGCCGTGCAGGCGCCGCCAAGTACACCCGGTCGAAGAGAAAGGATTTATCAACGATATGGCTACAGAAGTAGACATCAAGAAGCTGTTTGAGGCCGGGGCACACTTCGGCCACAAAACGAGCCGCTGGCACCCGAAGATGGCGCCGTATATCCACAGCAAGCGCAGCGGCACGCACATCATCGATCTGGCCAAGACGGTCGATGGCCTGGAGGCGGCGCTGGCATTTCTAACGCAGACAGCGGCCGCCGGCAAGCAGGTCTTGCTGGTCGGCACGAAGCGGCAGGCGCAGGATGTGGTCAAGAAGTTGGCCGAAGACACCAGCATGCCATACGTGACCGAGCGCTGGTTGGGCGGCATGCTGACCAACTGGAGTACCATCGGCGGCCGCGTCAAGCACCTGAAAGAGCTCGAAGCCCGCATGGCGTCCGGCGAGCTGGCCAGCAAGTACAGTAAGCTGGAGGTGCAGCGCTTCCAGGAAGAAATCGACGCGATGAACGTGCTGTATGGCGGCATCAAGGAGATGAACAGCCGACCGGGTGCGGTGGTGATCTTCGGCATCGTTGATGATGCCAACGCCGTACGCGAAGCCCGCAAGATGAAGTTGCCGACAGTTGGCCTGGTGGACACCAACGCTGACCCCGACATGGTCGATTATCCCATCCCGTGCAACGATGACGCCATCAAAGCGCTGGAGCTGGTGGCGGAGTACATTCGTGCGGCCATTATGGACGGCAAAGCCAAGACCAAAGCAGTTGATGCCAAAGACGCTGACGACAAAAAAGCCGCAGTCGCGGCAAAGTAAGGCAAGGGGGATCTGAAGCAATGGCAGTAGATATTGCACTGGTAAAGCGGCTCAAGGACCTGACGGGCGTGGGCCTGACTGATGCGAAGGCGGCCCTCGAAGAAGCGGGCGGTGATTTCGATACAGCCTTGGAGGCGATGCGCAAAAAAGGTATGACCAAAGCCGAGAAACGCGGCGAGCGTGAAGCGCGTCAAGGCGTCATCGGCACCTACAACCACGACAACCGGATCGGCGTGCTGGTAGAGATCAATTGCGAAACGGACTTCGTGGCCCGCAACGATATCTTTACTACGCTGGTAAAAGATGTGGCGATGCATATTGCGGCCAGTGCGCCGGAATACGTAAGTAGCGCCGACATCCCGGCCGAAGTGCGCGAAAAAGTCACCGCAGAGTATGCCGAAAAGGCTAAAAGCGAAGGCAAGCCGGACGCCATGGTGGCCAAGATTGTCGACGGCCAGGTGGCAAAATACTTTGCCGAGCGCTGCCTGCTGGATCAGCCCTACGTGAAGAACCCCGACCAGACGGTTGGTGACCTGGTACGCGAACATAACGCGCGTTTGGGCGAAAACATCGTCATCCGCCGCTTTGCGCGCATGGCTTTGGGCGAAGTCGCGTAGCACGATAACATCCCGCAGTAACGAGAGGCCAGGAGTAAGCGGCCTCTCGTTCTGTTTTGCCGCGTGGGTATTGTAGAATGTCTGGTAGAGGAGCATACCATGGACGCGAACAAAGTAGTGACTGAATCGAAGCAGAAGTTCGACGCCGCAGTCGAACATTTCAAAAGTGAGCTGAAGAAACTGCGGACCGGCCGCGCACATCCAAGCATGTTGGACAGCGTGCTGGTCGAAGCATATGGCACACCGATGCCGCTGAACCAGGTGGCAACGGTGACCGTAGTCGATGCGCAACTGCTGCAGATTACGCCATTTGACCCCGCCAATCTGCAGGCCATTGCCACGGCTATCCGGAACAATCAGACGCTTGGCCTCAACCCGACGGACGACGGCCGGGTGGTGCGGGTGCCGATTCCGCCACTGACGGAAGAGCGTCGCCGTGACCTGACGAAGATCATCGGCCAGAAGCAAGAAGAGTGCATGGTCGCCTTGCGCAACGTACGCCACGAGGCCATGGACGCCATTGAGCGCGCCAAAAAGGACAAACAGATCGGCGAAGATGATGCGAAGCGGCTGGGAAAGCAGGTCGAGGACACGATGAGCACCTCACGGACCAACACCGAAACCGCCGCCAAGACCAAAGAACAGGAATTGCTGACGCTGTAATGCGTCGAGTATCTCCTCCAACGGCCGCTCCGGCAGACCAGGCGCATGACTTCTTGGCGGCATATACGGCGCCGATAACGGCCGCGCTGGAGCAACTGCTGACAGCACTGCCGGCTGACGCACCGGGCGTAGCGGCCTCGCCGACTGCGCGGTTGGCGCTGGACCGCCTCAGAGAGTACAGCCTGCGGCCCGGTAAGCGGCTACGGGGCACCTTGGCGGCTGCGGCCTACGATCAGACGGCCGGCACAACGTTCGACCCGGTCGGTATCACTCTCGGCGCCGTGCAGGAACTCTTGCAGAGCTACCTGTTAATTATCGATGATGTGATGGATGATGCGCCGCTGCGCCGCGGCAAACCAAGCATGCACACCTTATATGAGGCAGAGGCGGGGACGCATCACGGCCAAACGCCGGCTATGCTGGCGGTATGCGTCGGCATGGTGGCACAGCATCTTGCGAGCGTCGCATTGGCCGATCTACCAACGGCACCGGCACGACGCGTGGGCGTGCTGTGCTCGGTACATACCAACTTAGTGTCGACCTGGGCTGGCCAAATGGAAGATCTTGCACAGCGAACACACCCGGCCCTGACCGCCGATGATATCCTTCGCACGTATGCCCTCAAGACCGGTTACTATACTTTTGTCGGCCCGCTGCAGGCCGGGTTGGCTCTTGCAGGAGCAACCGATCCGGTAGTATTGGCAACGGTGCGGCGCTTTGGCGAAGCGGCCGGCGTGGCATTCCAGCTGCAGGATGATCTGTTGGATTGTGCTGTCGAGGCGGACACGGGCAAGCCGCAAGGGACGGATCTGCAAGAGGGTGTGCAAACGCTGCTGGCAATGCATGTACGGGAGCACGGCAGAGCTGCAGATAGAGCGGCTTTACGACACTTGCTGGGGAACACGCGGCTGACGCGGGCGGACATCGACCGGGCACGTCAGATGTTCGCGGACAGCGGCGCTACGGCGTACGTGACGGCGACCGCGCAGCAATATGCCGAGCGTGCCAAGCGCGAACTGGCAGAGGTGTCTATATGGGATGGAGCGTTCAAGGCAACTCTCAGCCGGATAGTCGATTATGCGATGCAACGGCGACGCTAGGCAGATGGGTTTGGCGTCATCACCGGCAACCCGCTATACTAGGAATCAAAGATGAACACATTGTTGCTGATTGTCGGTCTGCTGTGCTTTTTGGGCCTGGTGGTGGTGCATGAGTTTGGGCACTTTATTATGGCGCGGCGGCATGGTGTCGCGGTTGAGGAGTTCGGCATAGGGTTCCCGCCGCGGGTATGGGGACGAAAAACCAGGGGCGGCTGGGTGTTCAGCATTAACCTCTTGCCGCTTGGCGGTTTTGTGAAGCTGAAGGGTGAGCATGATACCGATACCGAGCGCGGCAGTTTTGGCGCGGCCAGCATCGGCGCCAAGGCGAACATTATGCTCGCCGGCGTGACCATGAATCTTCTGGCAGCCTATGTGCTTTTGGCCGGACTGGCGCTGGTCGGGATGCCGCAGCTGGTCGATCATCAATTCGTCATCAAAAGCGATGTTGTGTACGTGCAACGGGCAACAGACTATGTGGCAACAGATGTCGTCGAGAAAGGGTCGCCAGCGGCCCAGGCCGGCATGCATCAGGGTGACGCACTGGTGGCGCTGGGCGACGCGGCGCATCTTTCCGTACTCCATAGCGCCGATGCGTTGCCGGCGCTGGTGCGGCGCTACGCCGGCCAGACAGTAAGCCTTGAGTACCGTGTCGGCGGTGCCGATGGCCGACTGGTCACCAAGACCGTTACCGTGCGGACGGCGGCCACTGTCGCCAAGGCAGCGGCAGCGGGCAAGCAGATTGGCTACTTGGGTGTCACGGTCTACGATGCGCAAACGGGCGTCACGGTGGCGCGTTCGACGTGGTCGGCGCCGATTGTGGCCGCCGGGCTGATCAAGCAGTTCACGGTGCTGACTTTCCAGGGCCTCGGCAAGGCGCTGGCGGGGCTGGGGAGTATCGTCGCCGGCGGTGTAACGGGTAATACTGCAGCGCGCCAAGCCGGACAAGCCGAGGCGTCATCGCAAGTGGCCGGACCGGTCGGCATCTTCTTTATCTTCAAATATGGCGCGGCGCTGGGCGTGCGCTTTATCGTGCTGATTGTGGCGCTGCTGTCGCTGACGCTGGCTGTTATGAACGTGCTGCCTATTCCGGCGCTCGATGGCGGCCGGTTGTGGCTGCTGCTGATTACTCGCGCCCTGAAGAAGCCGCTATCGCCCGGCCGCGAGGAAGCGATCAACGCCGCCGGCTTTGCGCTGCTGATGGGGCTTGTCATATTGGTAACGATTGCTGATGTCCGACGATTCTTCTAATCCGGCACAACAGGCTGTCCGGCCGCACCGCCATCGCGGCTGGGTGATTGCGCTCACTACGGTGTGCGCGACGCTGTTCCTGTACTTTGCGGCGCAGGCGCTTGGGGGGCTGCTCATCAGCATCTATCCGCTTATGCACCACTGGTCGGGCGTACAGGCGCAGGACTGGCTGTCGAACTCAGTGCTCGCCCAGTTTTTCTTTGGGCTGCTCGCCGATGGGCTGCTTGTGCTGGGTGTGGCCTGGATGCTCAAGTTCTTCCACTGGCATTGGCGCGACATCGGCCTGAGACTGCCTGAGCTATGGCATATCGGCGTGGGACTGCTTGCGACGGCACCGTACTATGTCCTGTATATCATCATTGTGGTGATTGTCAGTGCGTTGATCCCAGGCCTGAATGTCGATCAAAAGCAGGACATCGGCTTTCACTCGGTGCATGGTATGGTGCCGCTGGCGTTGACCTTTGTCAGCCTGGTGGTCATTCCACCGCTAGCCGAGGAGCTTACCATGCGCGGCTTTTTGTACACCGGTTTACGCAAATGGCTGCCGAAAGTGCTGGCCGCGCTGGTGGTAAGCGCGTTATTCGGTGCGGCACACCTGGCCGAGGGCGGCAGTGCCGGCCCGCTTTGGATCGGTGCCATCGACACCTTTACGCTGTCGCTCGTGCTGGTGTTCCTGCGGGAAAAGACGGGCAATCTCTGGGCCGGCATTACGCTGCACGCCGCCAAAAACGCCATCGCCTTTGCCATGCTGTTTGTCGTTGGCTCGCGCTAACACGGGTTGAGCGAGGGGTCCTCACCGGTTCCCGCAGAGCCTCCTTCGCCATATGAGTATGCTACAATTGAGGGCAATGAACGCGCAACAGCACAGCTTTGCCATGCTCAAGCCGGCCGCCCGGCCGAAGTCTCTTATTGCCCTTTAAAAAGTTCCCATAACAGCCCCCAAGGAGTACTACCACAATGAAAATGACTGATTTGTTTACGAAAACGACCAAAACGGTGCCCGCCGACGAGGCCGCGCGGAACGCCCGGCTGCTGATTCAGGCCGGTTTTATCCATAAGGAAATGGCCGGCGTGTACGCCTATCTGCCACTCGGTCTGCGCGTGCTGGAAAAGATCAAGCAGATTGTGCGCGAAGAAATGGACTCGATCGGCGGCCAAGAGGTTATGATGACGACGCTGCAGCCGCGTGATATCTGGGAAAAGACCAACCGCTGGGATGACAGCGTGGTCGATAACTGGTTCAAAACGGCCCTGAAAAACGGCACCGAGCTCGGTGTCGGCTTGACGCACGAGGAGCCGATCGTTGATGCGCTGAGCGCCTATGTCAACTCCTACAAAGACCTGCCGGTGCTGGTATACCAGATCCAAAATAAATTCCGCAATGAGCTGCGGGCGCAGGCAGGCCTGCTGCGCGGCCGCGAGTTCGTCATGAAAGACATGTACAGCTTTGCGCGTACCCAGGCAGAGCATGACGCGCTGTATGAGCGTATTGCCGAGGCATACGGGCGGGTGTACCAGCGGCTCGGCATCGGCGATATAACCTACCGTACCAAAGCCGACGGCGGCTACTTTACCGAACGCTTCAGCGACGAGTACCAGACCATCAGTGACATCGGCGAAGACACGGTGTACGTTGACGAGGCGAAAAAGCTGGCTATCAACAAAGAAGTGTACACGGACGAAAATCTTGCGAAGCTCGGCATCACAAAAGCTGATCTGGTCGAGAAGCATGCCGTTGAGGTGGGCAATATTTTTCCGCTGGAGACGAAATACACCGACGCGCTCAGTGTGTACTATACCGACGAGACGGGCGCGCAGCGGTCGATTATTATGGGGTGCTACGGCATCGGTATCAGCCGGCTGATGGGCGTGCTGGCCGAGCATTTCTCGGATGATAAGGGTCTAGCCTGGCCGGAGAGTGTGGCGCCGTTCCGTGTGCACCTGGTACGGTTGGGCGAGAGCCCTGAGGTGGTCAAGCAGGCGGATGAGTTGTATTCCTCATTGACAGCCCACGGGATTTCTATATTATATGATAACCGTAATATACGACCTGGCGAGAAATTCGCCGATGCCGACCTCATCGGTATCCCGCACCGGCTTGTTGTCAGCGACAAAACCGTGCAAGCGGGGAGCTATGAGTATAAGTTGCGGACGAGCGACGCCGTGCAGCAACTGCAGTCAGACGCGCTCTTAAAGCTACTGGGCGCAAAGTAGGATTTACAGTAGCAATTCGGAGATGGTGCGGATATAATACCCGTATCCCCGACATAGTAAGCAGTCAGAGGAGTGTAACTATCATGCTGAAAAAAACGTTTCGATTGACCAAAGACGGTGTAGCTGAACTGCAGCGCGAGCTGGAGAGCTTGCAAAGTGAACGCACGGTAATTGCGGAGCGCATCCGTTCGGCGCGCGAGCTGGGCGACCTGGCCGAGAACGCCGAGTATCAGTCGGCCCGCCAAGACCAGGACAAAACCGAGGCCCGCATCACCGAAATTGAGCACATCATGCAGAATCTTGAGATCATCGAATCGCCGCGCCAGGACGACAAAGTCGAGCTTGGCTCAAAAGTGCAGCTGAAGAGCGCTGACGGGAAGACGAAAAGCTTCCAGGTAGTCGGTACGCTCGAAGCCAACCCGCTCGAGGGTAAGATCTCTGACGAATCACCCATCGGTAAGTCGTTGCTGGGTAAGCGGATGGGCGCAGAAGTGGAGATCAAGACGCCCA
Organism: Saccharimonadales bacterium (SeqCode); assembly: GCA_035545555.1. Taxonomy (GTDB): domain Bacteria; phylum Patescibacteriota; class Saccharimonadia; order Saccharimonadales; family UBA4665; genus JANWHZ01. The sequence goes on from DASZYD010000006.1 coordinate 9,565, forward strand.
CCGAGACCGCGGTGTATAAGATCGTCAGTATCGCATAAGCGCCGCAAACGGCAACACTCCGTCGCTGCGCCCCCTAGGTCACCACGAACGATCCCCGCGTGGTGACCTTTTTATATAGGGAACTTGCCAGATGCTGGCGAATACTTGATACTGAACAGGAGATACTATGGCAACACTCAAAGAACTCCGCGACGAGCGGCTCCGCAAACTAGACGACCTCAAAAAACTAGGTATAAACCCATATCCGGCCGGGGCCGCCCGGACGCACCAACTGGCGGACATCAGCAAACAATTTGCCGATCTGGAGGGGAAAGACGTGCGCGTGGTAGGGCGGGTGCAAGCCATACGCAAGTTCGGCAAGATCGCTTTTGTCGTGATTCGTGATATGAGCGGTACGCTGCAGCTGTTTTTGACGGCGGACACACTGGCCGGCCTGGCGGCAAGCGAAGGCCACCTCGGTTTTGAACAGTTGCCGCTGCTGGACACAGGCGACTTCGTGCAGGCGAACGGCACGGTCGGCAAGACCCAAACCGGCGAGATATCCATTACTGCACACGAACTGTATCTGCTCGCCAAATCGCTGCGGCCGATGCCGCTCAGCCGCGAGGGCTTCACCAACAAAGAAGAGCGCTTGCGCCGCCGGTACGTCGATATGAACGTGAACCTGGACGTGCGCGAGCGGTTTGTGCGCCGCAGCAAGTTCTGGCAAGCCACGCGTGATTTTCTCAATCAGCGCGGTTTCACCGAGATAAATGTGCCGGTACTGGAGCATACCACCGGCGGCGCGGACGCCAACCCGTTCGTCACGCACATGGATGCGCTCGACCAGGACTTCTACCTGCGTATTTCGCACGAGTTACCGCTCAAACGGCTGATCGGCGCCGGCTTTGAAAAAGTCTACGACATCGGCCCGCGCTTCCGTAATGAAAATTACTCTGACGAGCATTTGCCGGAACATGTCGCTATGGAGTGGTACTGGGCGTACGCCGACTGGCAGGAAGGCATGCGGCTTCAGGAGGAACTCTTCAAGTACATCCTTACCGAGACATTCGGCACGCTGCAGTTTCGGATCGGCGGCTTCCAGGTTGATGTATCGGCACAATGGGAACGCTGGGATTATGCCGGGACTATCGAACAGCGCTACGGACTTGACCCGTTCCATTGCACGCTCGACGAGGTTAAAAAGGCGCTTGCCGACAACAAACTGGAGGTTGAGCAAACAGAGAATAAAGCGCGCGGCATCGACAAACTCTGGAAGCATATTCGCAAAGATGTAGCGGGACCAATCTGGCTCATCAACACACCGACATTCATCAGCCCATTGTCTAAAACCAATCCGGATCGGCCCGAGACAACCCAGCGCGCACAGGTAGTCATTGCCGGCTCCGAACTATGCAATCTGTTCTCCGAGCTCAACGACCCGCTCGATCAGCTCCACCGTTTCGTCGAGCAGCAGCATATGCGCGACGCCGGCGATGACGAGGCCATGATGCTCGATATCGACTACGTGGAAATGCTGGAATACGGCATGCCGCCTGCCTGCGGCCTTGGCTTTAGTGAGCGTGTCTTCTGGGTGTTCGAGGGTGTCACCGCGCGCGAAGGCGTTCCGTTCCCACAACTGCGCCGCGAAGTAGACGACGTTACCAGGGCTATCTATCCGGATATACAGCTGTAATTCTATGGTGACCGTGAGTGACGAAGAGTTCCAGGCGCTCATCGACGGGGCACTGGCCAGCCTGCCACCGGAGCATGTGCGGCATCTGCAAAATGTGGCGATTCTCTACGAACAGGAGCCGACGCTACGGCAGCGCGAGGAGCTTCGGTTGCGCTGCAATCAGACGCTGTTTGGCCTGTACGAAGGCATACCGCTCACGCAGCGTATGGGGCAGACGACAACATTGCCCGATCGCATCACTATCTTTAAGGGGCCGATTTGTGCTAGCGTTGCCAGCCTCGCCGCGCTGAAGGAACAGATCCGGCATACGCTCTGGCACGAAGTCGCTCACTATTACGGCCTCGGCCACACCCGTATCCACGAGCTGGAGAGCATGCAGGGACGCTAATGGTACAATGAAAGCGACAGGCGACAGGCAGCTTTTGGGTAGCAAAGGAGACGTACGATGAATGACTTGCCGATAACCCTCGCCGTATTGGCAGGTACCACGCGTGAGAAACGTGAATCGATCAAAGCGGCGCGCTGGATCGCTGACTTCGCGCGTCAGCAGACAGGCGTTGACGTACTCTTTGTCGACCCAAAAGAGCTGAATCTACCCGGTGACGGCAACGATCCCGAAGGCAAGGACCCACGCTATACCGAGATCACCGCCAAAGCCGACGCCTTTTTTGTGGTCACGCCAGAGTATAACCACAGCTTCCCAGGTTCGCTCAAGCGGGTGCTGGATAGCGAGCTGCAGAACTACAATCATAAGCCGGTAGCCTTTGCCGGTTGCAGTAACGGCAGCTGGGGTGGTGTCCGCGCCGTTGAGGCGCTGGTGCCGGCGGTGCGCGAAACCGGCCTGGTGGTGGTATCGTGGGACATGTACTTTCCACGGGTGCAGGATATCTTTGATGCCTCTGGCGCCATGAAGGCCGAATACGTAGACCGCTATACAGCCAATGCCCAGAAGCTCTTTGTCGAGCTGCTGTGGATGGCGCGTCTGTTTAAGAGTGCCCGGCAATAGGCGGCTACGGATACTATAAAACATGGCCCACCTGGTGGGCCATGTTGCTGTGTCTCCTTGCCGGCTTATGCGGTATGCTTTGCACGGCTGCGCGGCCGGCTCGGCTCGCGGCCGGTGTAGTATGAGCGTATCTGATACAGGAAGTACAGGCCGATAGCGGCACCAATGACCGACCAGACCAGCTGGCCCAGGTCACCGTAGCTCGTAAAGAGTACGACTACGCCGTACACGACATTGGCCAACGCGCCATAAAAGAGCAGATCCCATCCAGCCTTCTTCGTTGCCTGCAGCGCCGGGAAGGCCAGGAGGTAGATGACCGCCTCTGCAATCAGCACCAGCACGCTCAGCCAGAGCATGAACGACCAATGGTTCGTCACTACCCGCGGCCCGTAGCCATAGAGCGCGCTCCAGGCATTGACGTCATTGTAGATTTGCGTCGTCAGATGCACCCAATGCCAGATCTCGTACGCGGCCCACAAGGACAGCAGTCCGACGATCAGGCTCAGCCATGGTGCCCAGCGCACCAACGCCTTCTGCCATGTAGCCGGCAGGTTCGGTAGCTGTTTGTAGGCTTTGCCAAGCGTATCCTCAAGCTGGCTGACCATATGCGACATATATACTCCTTTATCCGCTTATGCTTCTGCATGTAAGCATACCGGCGGAAAAGGTAGCTGGCAAGCGATTTTTCAGCCAATACCCAGCTGGCCAGGCAGGACCAGAGAACCTAAAACCGGCTCCGATGGGAGCCGGTTAGGGCGTTTGCTATTAAGGAGGCTAGTTCTTGGCGGCGCGGCGCTTGACAGCAAAGAGGTAGAGCGCGTAGCCAATAACACTGGCGGCGGCTACCGGCACAATGACGCTGCCGGCGCCAGTGTTTGGCAGCTCGGGCGGTGTCGGTGTTGGCGTGGGGGTGGGGGTCGGCGTCGGCGTGGGCACATGTACCTTGACGACTACTGTGGCGCAGCCGGACTGGGCATTGTCGTTGGCTAGACTGTTGCCGGTAAAGCAGGCCTTGTTGGTGATGACATCGCCATCGGTCTGGTCGGTTACCTTGACCTCGTACTGCTTGGTCACGCTATCACCCGGCACGATGGTGCCGATATTCTCGGTGATCTGACGCTCTGACGGATTACTGACCAGCTCAACGCCGTCCGGCAGTGTATCGGTCATGATCGTCTTGGCCATATCATTATCGTGATTGGCGGCAGCGTCGGCAGCGTTGCTGACGACTACGGTGTACAGCAGCGTGTCACCTGGAGTGACCGTTAGAGCGCTGCCGGCGTCGGCGGCGCTGCTGACCTTGCTGCTAGTGGTTACATCTTGGACGGTTTTTGTGATCTTGCCCTGTGGGTGCCAGGCAAAGACCGTGCTGGTCAGTCCGAGCACGGTGGCCGAGATGACCACACTGGCAGCGGTGAGTTTGTATACTTGTTTCATACGCTCCACACTCCTTCGTTTACGGTGTCTCTCAAACACCGTTGAATAACGATGACACAATATCACTTAGTGGGAGGTTTGTCAACTTAAGCGTAAACGTATTATGTCACGCTGCCTGGTTTTGGTACACTATACGCAAGTATGCGGACACAGACGGCGATTTTTGCGGCGGGGTGCTTCTGGGGCGTGCAGTATTATTTTGATCAGGTGCCCGGTGTGGTGCGCACCACTGTAGGGTATACCGGCGGTCATACCGAGCACCCGACATACGAAGCGGTGTGTACCCATGTGACCGGTCATGCCGAGGCGGTACGCGTCGAGTTTGACCCGCAGAAAGTTTCGTATGAGACGTTAGTGCGCCAGTTCTTCCGTATGCACGACCCGACACAGCTGAACCGACAGGGCCCGGACGTGGGCGACAATTACCGTTCGGCCATCTTTTACCTTGATGAGGCCCAAAAGCACACCGCCGAGCAGGTGTGCGATGCCGCCCGGGCAGCGTTTGATAAGCCGGTTGTCACCCAGATCGAAGCGGCCGGCCCGTTTTATGAAGCCGAAGCCTACCATCAGAAATACGCCGAGCGGACCGGCCGCGGCATGTGTCACATTCCGTACGCGCCGGTTACATAGGGTACACTCTATTTCTTCGCGGCCGCATCTGAAAGATGCTATAGTGGGTGCATGGCGACACCTCAGAAGACCCTTGCGCGGCTCTTTACCGGCAAGCCGGCTGTCACGAACCGGCTGCTGCAGCGCTGGAATGTCGTGCTGGCCGTGCTCTACGCAGCTGAGGCAGTCTGTATACTCTTGTTCGGCGCACCGTACAATGTGCCGCTGACGCTGCTCTATCAAACGCGTGACAGCTTACAAACCAAACTGAGCGGTCACGCTGCAGCTGCACCGGCTTTCCACCAGCTGACAGAGGTAAATCTGGCGTGTATCGTGGGTGCCTTTTTGCTCGTTTCAGCGCTTGCGCAGCTGTTCATGGCCACGGTCTGCCGGCGGCGGTACGAGACAAACATCAAACAGCAGCTGCAGCCGTTCCGCTGGGTACAGTTTGCGCTGAACAGCGGGCTTATGCTGGTGGCCATCGCCTTGCTGGCGGGCGCCCGTGACGTGGCCAGCCTGCTGCTCATCTTTGGGGCAGCTGCAGTGAGCAGCCTGGCCGGCCTAGCCGTCGAAGCGCAAGCTCGCGATGTACGGACGCAGAACCCGGCTCGCTGGCTGGCCCCGGTAATTGGCGCGCTGTCGGGTCTGCCGGCTTGGGCAACTGTCCTACTATATGCAATCGCAACCGTCTCATTTGGTGCCGCCACCACGTTGCCGCCGCTGGTGTGGTGGATTATCCCTGTAGCGTTGGTACTTTTGCTGGCCATTGGCGGCAATCTGTGGCTGGTTTCGGCCCGAAAAGGCAAGTGGGCAAGCTACGCGTATGGCGAGGTCTGGTACATGGCGCTGGCATTCGTGGCGCAGTCGCTGGTGGCGTGGCTGATCTATGTGAGCGTGCTGCGGCCATTGGCGGGGTAGCGTGGGCACCACCGCTTCTGCCATTGTGTTTGACTTTGACGGTACCATTGCCGACAGCTTTATGGCGGCGGTAGAGACGCTCTTCGAACTGACCCATCGTGAGCCGCTGCCGGATGAGGACATTACCCGTCTGCGTGCCATGAGTACCCGGGAACTGCTGCGGGCGCTGCGTATCCCGTTGTGGCAGGTACCATTCTTGGCATGGCGCGCCCGCCGGAAGCTGCGCGGCCGGCTTGCATCCATCGACTTGATCCCGGGTATCGACGACGCGATCCGCCGCCTCAGCCGCGACCACCAGCTGTTTGTGTTGAGCTCTAACAGCGCCGAGAACGTGCGTATCTTTTTGGCGCGTTTTGGCATTGCGGCGTGCTTTGCCGATATTGTCGGTAACGCGTCGCCGCTCTATAAGCAGGGCCCGCTGCGCCGGCTGCTGCGCCGGAACCGGTTGGCAGCCGGCAAGGTCTGGTATGTGGGCGACGAAACGCGCGACGTCGATGCGGCACGCCGGGCCGGCGTACAGGTAGCGGCGGTGTCGTGGGGTTATAACGACATTGGCGCACTCGAGCGGCATCATCCGGACGCGCTTGTATTTACACCGGAAGAACTGGTGGCGCAGTTTGTGCCCGCGAAAGGCAAGCCCCATGCAGGCTGAACGGCAGCTTGCCACGGTGCGCATCCGCAAGCTTGTGCCGGGCGGCCAGGGGTTGGGTGAGCTTGCCGACGGCCGCAAGGTCTTTGTCTGGAATGCGCTGCCGGGCGAACTCGCACGTGTGCGGCTTATCAAGCAAAAGCATTCATTCGCCGAGGCAATTGCCGAAGAAGTGCTGGAGCCGGCGGCCGAGCGGATTGCACCCCGCGAGCCGGCCGATTATCTGGCCACCAGCCCTTGGCAGCTGATGACATTTACCGCGGAAAACGAGTATAAGCAGTTGCTGGTGCAGGAGCTGTTCGGGCAGGCAAATGTAGCGCTCCCCGGGTTTGAGCTGACAGCCGGCGGCGCGCAGTACGGCTATCGGAACAAGATGGAGTACAGCTTTTGGGGTGATGATGACGGCCTCCATCTGGCACTCTACCGCCGCGGCAGCCATGGCAAGCAGGCTATCACCGGGAGCGCTCTGGCGCTTCCGGGCATTGATACGGCCGCGAACAGTGTCCTTGCACAGCTGCAAAAAATGCAAATCAGGGCCGGTGACTTGAAGACAATAGTTATTCGGTCATCGCAAAAAGGTGCCGTCGCTGCAAGCCTGTTCGTAAAAGCGGCCGGCTTTCCGATATTGCCGCTGCCGGATAGCCTGCAGGGGCTGCGCGTATATTATTCCAACCCCAAGAGCCCGGCATCAGTGCCGACCAAGCTCCTGCAGGAATTGGGCGACTGCAGGTTGCAGGATGAACTGCTGGGTAGGCCATTCGTCTATGATGTCGACTCGTTCTTCCAGGTGAACGTGCCGGTGTTCGAACTGGCGCTAGGGCGCATCAAGGCGCGATGTGCGAGTGCGGAGCTAACTGATATGTACGCCGGTGTGGGCACTATCGGCCTCAGTGTCGCGACAAAAGCCGTAGAGCTGGTAGAACTTGATCCCGCGACCGCGGCCATGGCGCGCGTGAACGCACAGGCTGCGGCACTCACCGCAACGGTCGTAGAAACGTCATCCGAAAAAGCGCTTGCATATATTACATCCGGGCAGCCGGTCAGCTTTGACCCGCCGCGTGCAGGCCTGCACGACAGAGTGGTGACCCGCGTGCTGGAGGCGTTGCCGCCTCGCATCATGTATCTTAGCTGTAATCCCGCGACACAAGCCCGGGACCTGGCACGACTGATGGGAGCATACCGTATCGACCAGTTTGAAGCATACAACTTCTTTCCCCGTACACCACACATTGAGACATTGGCGATATTACAGCGCCGGGATTAAAGCCTACGGCTGGTACAATAAAAATATGACCTACTGGAGGGAGCGGAGCCGGCCGTATGTACCGGGGCAGCTGGCGCCGTATAAGGTGTCGCGCTCAAAAATCGAGCTCTTTATGCAGTGCCCGCGCTGTTTTTGGCTCGACGCACGGCTCAAAATCAAGCGGCCGGAGGGTCCGCCGTTCAATATCAACAAAGCCATCGACGAGCTGTTCAAGAAAGAGTTTGACACGTACCGGCAAAAAGGTGAACCACATCCGCTCATGATACAGTTCGGCGTTGCGGCAGTCCCGTTCCGGCACGAGCTGCTTGATACCTGGCGCGAGAATTTCACAGGCGTGACGGCGCTGCACAAACCGACGAATCTGCAGGTGTTCGGCGCGGTGGACGATCTTTGGGTGAACCAGGCAACCGGCGAAGTGATTGTTGCCGACTACAAGGCCACGGCCAAAGACAAAGACGTGAGCATTGACGCCGAATGGCAGATCAGCTACAAGCGCCAGCTGGAAATATACCAGTGGCTGCTGCGCCAAAACGGTTTGCCGGTCAGCAACACCGGCTACTTTGTGTATACGAACGGCCGGCTCGATCTGGACGGCTTCCACGATCGGATTGAGTTCCGCACCAGACTCATCCCATACACCGGCGACGACAGTTGGGTCGAGCCGACACTTCACCGTGTGAAGGACTGTTTGGAAGGTGATATGCCGGCGGTGGGCACGGCGGCCATGGGCGGCGAGTGCGAGTTCTGTACCTACGCCCGGCAGCGTACCGAGCTGACGCTGGCTGCTATGCGCCGCAAGAGGTGAGGTTGTATACTAGCGGTAGTGATGGCCGCGGTGTACCAATTGTCATCAAGCCTGTGCTCGTCGGCTCCGGCCGATAGCTCTCTATTCTTTTATAGTTGCTCGAACCAACCTGATATAAGGATCAACACCCATGCTTGACATCCAATACATCCGCGACAACCCCGAGCTTATCGCCGAGAAGTCCAAACAGAAAGGCTATCCGGTCGACATACGGGCCCTGCTCAAACACGACGTTCGCCGCCGTACGTTACTTTCCCAGATAGAAGACCTGCGCCAACGCCGCAATGAGCAGGCGGCGGCCGTGAAAGGGCAGCGGCCCAGTGATGAGCAATTGGCGCTGGGCCGCCAGCTGAAAGAGGACGTGGCACGGCTGGAGGACGAACTCAGCCAGGTCGAGGCCGAGTACCTGGCATTGCTCAAGCAGGTACCGAATATACCGCTCGATGCAGTACCGATCGGCGCCAGCGAGGCAGAAAACAAGGTCGCCAAAACGGTCGGCGAGCACCCGGCTTTTGCTGGTGCCCCGAAACCCCACTGGGCCATTGCCGAGCCTCGCGATCTGATCGACAAAGAACGCGCCGGCAAAGTATCCGGCAGCCGGTTTGCCTACCTCAAAGGGGATCTGGTACGGCTGCAGTTTGCCATCATCCAGTTTGTACTGCAGGCGCTTGGTGACGAAACGGTTATCGAGCGGCTGGTCCGCGAGAACGACCTTGACCTCGTTGCCAAGCCGTTTACCCCGGTGCTGCCGCCGGCTATGTTGCGTACCGAGCCGTACGTAGCAAGCGCCCGGCTCAATGCCGAAGAGGTGACGTACCGTGCGGGCTTGCCCGAAGACGATGTATGGCTGAATGCCAGCGCCGAACACACCCTCTGTACGATGTACTGGAATGAGATTCTGCCGGAGGATCTGCTGCCCATCCGCTACATCGGCTACAGCACCAGCTTCCGGCGCGAGGCCGGCACCTATGGCAAAGATACCGAAGGCATCATCCGCATGCACCAGTTCGACAAGCTTGAAATGGAAGTGTTCTCTACGGCCGAAACCGGGTTGGACGAGCACAAGCTGCTGATTGCCGTACAGGAATACCTGGTGCAGCAGCTGGGTTTGCCGTACCGCTTGCTGCAAAAGTGCACCTACGACATCGGCAAGCCGAACGCCAGCGGCTATGATGTGGAGTGCTGGTTTCCGGGCCAAAACCGTTATATCGAGACGCACACTGCCGACTATATGACCGACTATCAGGCGCGCGACCTGAAGATCCGCACGCGTCGCACCGATGGCGGCAAAGTAGAGCTGGTACACACGAACGATGCCACGGCCTTTGCGCTGGGCCGGATCATGGCGGCCATCATCGAAAATTACCAGACGGCCGACGGCCATGTACGTGTGCCGGATGTGCTGCTGCCATTCATCGGCGGCCTGACCGAGCTCTAGCCCGGCGCCCTACGCGGATAGTGGCAATCCCTGACGCAAGTCGCTACAATAGATAGCGACTCTTGAGCAACAATCCGTTAGTAGAGGGAGATTCCAGACGCGTATGAACACTGTCCTCAAAAAGATCCTCGGCGACCCACAGGCCAAAACCATCAAGCGGCTCAAAAAGCGGGTAAAGGTCATCAACGAGCTGGAGCCGAAATATCAGAAGATGTCCGATGCCGACTTGCGGGCACAGACCGATGTGCTCAAAAAACGGCTGGCCAAAGAATCACTCGATGCCATCTTGCCTGATGCATTTGCCGTCGTGCGCGAGGCATCGAGCCGCACGCTCCGCCAGCGGCACTTCGACGTACAGCTGATCGGCGGCATGGTACTGCACGAAGGCAACGTCGCCGAAATGAAAACCGGCGAAGGCAAGACGCTCGTCGCCACACTGCCGCTGTACCTGAACGCGCTCGTCGGCAAGGGTGCACATTCGGTAACTGTCAACGATTACCTGGCGCAGCGCGACGCGGGCTGGATGGGGCAGATTTACCATTTTCTCGGTCTCAACGTCGGCGTGATTATGGCCGAACACTCATATATATACGACCCGTCGTATACGAACACCGACCACGAGGATGAGCGTTTCCGCCATCTCAAGCCGTGCACCCGCCGTGAGGCCTATGAAGCCGACATCACCTACGGCACGAACAACGAGTTCGGCTTTGACTATCTGCGCGACAACATGGTGCGAGAGGTCGACCAATTGCGTCAGCGCGACCTGCATTTTGCCATCGTCGACGAAGTTGACTCCATCCTGATCGACGAAGCCCGCACCCCGCTTATTATTTCTGCGCCAAGCGTGACATCCGGCACGGCATACGCGCAGTTCGCCAAAGTGGTACGCCAGCTCAAAAAAGATGACGACTTCGAAACCGACGAAAAGCGCAAAACAGTCATTCTGACTGACGCCGGCGTGGAAAAGATCGAGAAAGCCCTCGGCATCACCAACCTGTACGGCACCGAAAATATCCGGACGATCTACCACCTGCAGCAGGCGCTGCGTGCCTACGCGCTCTTCAAACGCGACAAAGACTACGTCGTTACCAAGGACGGCGAAGTGGTCATTGTCGATGAGTTTACTGGCCGTCTGCTGCCGGGCCGCCGTTACAACGAGGGATTGCACCAGGCAATCGAGGCGAAGGAAAGTGTTGAAGTCCAAGAAGAGTCGATGACCCTGGCGACTATCAGCTTCCAAAATTATTTCCGGTTGTACGAGAAGCTGGCCGGCATGACCGGCACGGCCATGACCGAGAGCGAGGAATTCCACCAGATCTACAAACTGGACGTGGTAGAGATTCCGACCAACCGACCGCTCAAGCGCACCGACCGCTCGGACCGTATTTACCGCAGCGAGCGGGGCAAGTTCCGTGCCATTATCCGTGAAATCCGGCTGCTGCACGAGAAGGGCCAGCCGGTGCTGATCGGTACGGTCTCCATCGAGAAGAACGAGATTCTGGCGCAGCTGCTGGCCAAGGCCAACATCCCGCACAACGTGCTGAATGCTAAAAATAACGAACGCGAAGCGGCGATTATTGCCAAAGCCGGCCAGAAGGGCGCCGTTACCCTAGCAACCAACATCGCCGGACGCGGCACCGACATTGTGCTGGGCGAGGGCGTGAAGGAACTGGGCGGCCTGTTCGTGCTCGGCAGCGAACGGCACGAATCGCGGCGTATCGACAATCAGCTGCGCGGCCGCTCCGGCCGCCAGGGCGATCCCGGCGTCACACAGTTCTTCGTGAGTACCGAGGATGACCTCATGCGCATCTTCGGCGGGGAGCGGGTGGCGGCGATCATGGACCGTCTGCGCGTGGACGAAGACACGCCAATCGAGAATCGCCTCATCTCCCGCAGTCTGGAAGGCGCCCAGAAGAAAGTAGAAGGCTT
>DASZYD010000007.1:0-10113 GCA_035545555.1 Saccharimonadales bacterium (SeqCode)
TGGAGAATACCCGCGTGGGCCAGGCGACCGACTTCGACAAGCTGCTCATCACGGTTGAAACCAACGGCACTATCACGCCGCGCGATGCCTTCGAAGAAGCAGCTGCTATCCTGGTAAACCAGTACACGGCGCTCGCCGGCAAGACCCGCGTTGAGGCCGGCCCGCAGCCGACCGGCGTGAGTGTGACGGCCCGCAGCGGCGACAAGGATGACGAAGCCTCGGTGCTCGACACGCCGATTGAAGACCTCAACCTCACCGCCCGCACGGCAAACGCCTTGGTCAACAACGACATCCATACCATCCGCGACCTGTTTGCCTTGAGCGACACCGAGCTGCGCGAGCTGAAGGGCTTTGGCAGCAAGGCGCTGGACGAAGTAAAAGAAAAGCTGGCAGAGTTGGAGCTATAAGATGCATCGTCACGGATATAAAGGTCGTAAGTTCCACCGCGAGACAGATCAGCGCAGCGCCCTCATCAAGGGCCTGGCCGACTCGCTGGTGCGCGACGAAGCGATCGAAACCACCTTACCAAAGGCCAAGGAAGTCGTTCCCTATGTGGAGCGCCTTATCACCAAGGCCAAGAAAGGCGATTTGCATAATCGCCGTCAGGTCATCAGCGGCCTGCAGACCCTCAGCAGCGCCCACAAGCTGGTTGACCAGCTGGCGCCGAAGATGGGTGGACGCACCAGCGGCCACCTGCGCATTACGCGCACCAAGCTGCGCCGGGGAGACAATACCCAGATGGCCCGTGTGAGCTTCGTTGATGACCTCAAGGAAGCACCGGTTGCCAAACCTGCCGCTGGGGCTAGAAAGTCAGCTGCGAAGAAGCCGGCGGCAAAGCCAGCTGAAACAGCCGCCGAGGAGACCAAAGCATGAAAACCTATAGTGCCAAGCCATCTGATGTAACGCGCGCCTGGTACGTCCTGGACGCATCCGAGACGACCCTCGGCCGTGTCGCGACTCGAGCCGCGACCTTGCTGACCGGCAAGGGTAAGCCGCAGTTCACGGCCCACATCGACACCGGCGATTACGTTGTCATCGTCAACGCCAAAGACCTCAACGTTACCGGCGCCAAGCGGACCGATAAAATGTACTACCGCCACAGCGGTTTCCCGGGCAACCTCAAAGAGCGTTCGCTGCAGGAGCAGCTGAATACCGACCCGACAAAGATCCTGTATCAGGCCGTTCGCGGCATGCTGCCCGTCAACAAGCTGCGTGATGGACGCCTCAACCGGCTGAAGATCTACGCCGGCAGCGAGCATCAGCACGAGGCCCAGAAGCCGAAAACTATCTCGCTCAAGGAGGCCAAGTAATGGCAACGAAGAACGATTACTTCCAGGTCACGGGGCGGCGCAAGACCGCCACAGCCCGCGTCCGCCTCAGTGGCGGTAAGGGTACGGTGACTGTCAACGGCAAACCCGCAACTGAGTACTTTGCCGGCAGCAGCTACCTGCTCAATAAGCTGTCGCAGCCGTTCGCCGCACTTGATCTGGAAAACAAGTACGATATCTCCGCCCGCGTGGCCGGCGGTGGCGCAGATGGCCAGGCCGAGGCAATCCGCCTGGGCGTCGCCAAAGCACTCAGCGCCATGAACGAAAGCCTGCGCGGCACGCTCAAGCGCGCTGATTTGCTCAGCCGTGACCCGCGTGACAAAGAGCGCAAGAAGTACGGCCAGCGCGGCGCACGTCGCCAGCGCCAGTTCGTCAAGCGCTAGGTCGCGTCGCTCGGCTACAAGAACTCCCTTTGGCAACATGGGGAGTTTTTGTTAAAAGATCTGCCATCTACGGTAGATCTTTTCGTATATAATAAGGGGTAATTATGAGCAAACCTGTCATCCTCACCGGGCTTAGAGCCAATAACGACCTGCATATTGGCAATTACTTTGGGGCGCTGCTGCCCATGATCGACATGGCCAACAAGCACGCTGGGCAGTACCAGATCAACCTGTTCGTACCCGATCTGCACAGCTTCACAACGCCTATCGATCACTCCGCGCTGTACGCACAGACCATACACAACCTCAAAATCTTCGTGGCCGCCGGGCTGGACATCGCCAACCCGGACGTGTTTCTGTACCGCCAGAGCTTCATTCCGGCGCACAGTGAGCTGACGTGGATTCTCGATTGTTTCACCGGCTTCGGCGAAATGAGCCGCATGACGCAGTTCAAGGATAAGTCCGGCAAGCTGGACGAAGACCGCATCAGCGTCGGGCTGTTCAACTATCCGGTACTGATGGCGGCAGATATTCTGCTGTACGGCGCCAGCTATGTGCCGGTGGGTGAAGACCAGACGCAACACCTGGAGTTTACGCGGGATGTTGCCGAGCGGCTGAACAATCGCTTTGGTGATCTGTTTGTGGTACCCAAGCCCGTACCCGAACAGCACAAGTTCTTTGGTAAAGACCAAGGGCTGCGCATCAAAGACCTGGTCGATCCGGCCAGGAAAATGAGCAAGAGCGACGACACCGGCAAGGGTGTCATCTTCCTGGGTGACGCGCCGGCCGCGGCAGCCAAGAAGATCATGAGCGCCACGACCGACTCGGTAGGTGCCATTCACTTTGACCGCGACGCGCAGCCTGGCATTAGTAACCTGCTGCAGATTTTGGCGCTGCTGGAAAGCAAACCACTGGATGATATTGCGAAAGCATACGAGCGCAAGACGAGCTACGGTGAGCTCAAGTCGGCCGTGGCCGAGCGTATGAGTGCTTTTTTGAGCGAGTTCCAGCGGCGCCTGGCACAGGTTGACGAGCAAGCGCTGCTGGCCAAGCTTGGACAATCGGAGGCAGCCATGCGCGGCATTGCGGATGCGACGCTTCTGAAGGTGCAACGCGCGGCCGGTCTGCGCGCTTAGGGCTATGAGCAACCTGAACATCTCGCGCGCCAAACGGCTCGACCAATATGTCGTTGAGCAGTACCCCCGCCTCAGCCGCGCGTATGCCGCCAAACTGATAGACGATGGCTCTGTGCTCGTGAACCAACAGCCAAGCAAGCCCGGCTACAAGCTGCGCGAAGGCGATGCGATAACAATTACGTACGACCCGGCCGAGCTTGCGCGAGTGCCGGTGATAGACCTGCCGGTGCTGTATGAGGACGGCGACTGTGTGGTTATCAACAAACCGGCGGGGATATTGACGCACAGCAAGGGTGCCTTTAACGCTGAGGCAACAGTGGCCACCTGGCTGCGCAGCCGGCTTGATGGACTGAGCGGGGAGCGCGGCGGCATCGTGCACCGTTTAGACCGAGCGACATCGGGTGTTATGATCTGTGCCAAAACGCCGGCTGCCATGAAGCAGCTGCAGAAGCAATTTTCTACCCGCAACGCCAAAAAGACGTACTATGCCGTGATAGCCGGCCGGCTACCGCATGAGCATGCCGTCATCGATCTGCCGGTTCAGCGCAACCCTAAGCGGCCGCAGGCCTTCCGGGTTGATGCAAACGGGAAATCCGCACAAACCGAATATTGGGTACGCGAGCAGAATGGCCGCTACGAGCTGGTAGAGCTACGCCCAAAAACCGGCCGGACGCATCAGTTGCGCGTACATCTGAGTGAGCTCGGCCATCCGATTGTGGGCGACCCGCTCTATGGGGGAGAGCCGGCCGATCGGCTGTATTTGCATGCCGAACAGCTGGAAATTACCCTGCCAAACCGCGATCGCCGCACCTTCACCGCGCCCCTACCACGGGCATTTCGCGGTATGATAGAACTATGAGTGAGCTGTTGCTGCATGAATCGACGCGCCGGGCATTGGATGCATTCGTGGCGCATCCGTCGCATGGGCTGCTTCTGACAGCCCCGGCGGGCGGCGGTAAAGCAACCGTAGCCGCATACGTTGCAGCCCGGCTGCTCGGCATAGAGGCAGACAAGCTGCCGAATCACGCTCACGTCAAGACAGTGCGTTCGGCAGACGGCAAAGCCATCTCGATTGAGGCCATCCGCGATGTCATACATTTTACGACGCTGCGGGCAGCACAAACGAATAATGTGTCGTCGCCGGTCAACCGTATCATCATCATAGAGCAGGCAGCACTGCTCACCGCCCAGGCACAGAACGCGCTGCTCAAGACTATCGAGGAGCCACCGGCCGGCACGCTTATCATCCTCACGGCGCCAAGCGAAGTCGCCATATTGCCGACAATCCGCTCACGCATCCAGCATATTGCCATCCAAACGCCGGACAGCGCGGCGGTATGCAAGTATTTCGTTGGGCAAGGGTATGCGGGTGATGCCGTCCAGAAAGCGCTCCTTATGAGCGGCGGTCTGCCGGGGCTCATGCAGGCGCTATTAACGGCAGACCGAGCACATCCGCTCCTCGCGGCCACGGCCAGAGCCCGTGACGTGCTGCAGAAAACGCCGTTTGAGCGCCTGCTCATTGCGGAGGAACTGGCCAAAGACCGCCAGCAGTGGCTCGACACGCTCTTTATTTTAAGCCAAATGGCCGACATCTCCCTCCGCCAGGGCAAGGGCCAGGTGGCGGCTGCCCGGCGCTGGCAGCGCATTCTGACCACCTGCCATCACGCGCAGGAACAGACGCAGCGAAGCGCCCAGCTCAAACTGGTCTTGCTCAATTTTATGCTGGCCATCTAAGAACGAACGCGAAAGCTGGTATAATACTGATATATGTTCGGCCTTGTCCTGGTTGGTGGGTTTGGTCTCATGGTCCTGTGGAATGCGCGGCTGCACGATGATGAGTTCGCGGCTTTTTCGCGCGGCGTCGGCACCCGCCTTGGCAAACTGTGGGACATCGCCCACCAGGGCATGCGCGAGAACCGCTTTTTGCGCGCCGAGAAAGCACTGCTGACCATCCTGAAGATCGACGAACGTAACGCCGCTGCCTACAACCGCCTGGGTATCCTGTATGCCAAGCAAAAAGAATATCGCGATGCTATCGACTGCTTCGAGATCGCCAGCAGCATCGAGGCGACACCCTCGGCACTGCACAACCTCGGCCTCATTTACTACGAGACTGAGAATTACGAAAAGGCAGCCATCGCGTTTGAGCAGGCGCTCAAGCTGGAGGACAACTTGGCGGCACGCCATGTCGCCTATGCGAAGGTCGAGGAAAAGCTTGGCAATTTCAAGGTCATGTTCCGCGAACTGGAACATGCCGTCGGGCTGGAGCCGAACCGCGAAACCTATGGGCTCCTCTCCAAGGCGTACCGCGCCCATGGCCGTGAACCCGAAGCCGATCTGATTGATGACAAACTGCAGCGGCTTATCACCACGTCGGGCAAGCCCAAGCACATCGTCCGTCCGCCGCGCGTGGTCATCTAGCACGCATGACAAGCGTCTGAAGGTTGCCATGTGACCTCTGTTTTGCTAGACTAACAGGGTCGGTGAGCCAATGCCACCTTAGCTCAACGGTAGAGCAACACTTTTGTAAAGTGAAGGTTGTCGGTTCAAATCCGACAGGTGGCTCCACGTTAACAATGGAGTCGACCAAAGATTCCGACGAGCAGGGATGGTGGAGCGGTCAAACACGGCAGACTGTAAATCTGTTGGCTTATGCCTACGGGGGTTCGAATCCCTCTCCCTGCACCACGGGCTACGTACGCCCGCAGACGTAAAGCGAACCATATCCCGTAATTTCAAAGCATGAAGGTTTGCTGGTATCTTTTAACGATATAGGAGATACGTGAGAAAAATAATCGTCATAACAATGATCACGCTCGACGGTGTCATGCAAGCGCCTGGCGCTCCTGATGAAGACACGTCGGGTGGTTTCAAATATGGTGGCTGGACGGCACCATTCGCAGATGCCAACGTGAGCGAGATCCTGCGTAAAAATATGCAGCCGGCAGAGTATTTATTAGGTAGAAAAACGTTTGATATTTTTGCAGGCTATTGGCCAGAGCATGAAGATGCTTGGCCTGAAATTAATCAGGGCATGAAGTATGTCTTGAGCAATACCGAGGATGCATCGGATTGGCAACATACCACATTCCTCACAAGCCTAGAAGCCATCGAAAAGCTCAAAGGCTCGGATGGCTCCGATCTCCATGTTTGGGGAAGCGGCAAGCTCATCCAGCTGCTGATGAAGAATGATCTGGTCGATGAATTCAGGCTCATAACCTATCCGCTAACGCTTGGCCAAGGGCAGAAGCTATTTGCCGAAGGCACAATACCTGCAGCATTTACCGTAACAGAGAGCACTGCTACGCCAAGCGGCGTTATTATGGCCAATTACAAGCGAGCTGGGGGTGTCAGGACAGGTACGGTTGGGGCTTAGCAGCCTACGTCGCATAGCAGGCTTTGTCACAAGCTGCGTTGCGGTACAATGATTCTCATGGACGACGATACTATCAACGACCTAAAGCAATTCATCGCGGCAACAGTATCCCAGCAAACCGCTGTAATTGCTGCACAGATCGATACAGTAGAACGACGGATTGGTACAGTAGAGCGACGAATCGATACAGTAGAACGGAAGATAGATACGCTTTCGCAGTCTGTCGCAGACGCTTTAGAAGGTGCAAATGAAGCTGCAGATTCCCGATCTGATGAACACGAGCAGCGTATCGGCCGGCTGGAACGCAGAACTGCCTGACAGAATAGTAAGTAGCCTATGCTTAAGGCACATGTGGACGCTATTCCTACGTACCGTCCGACAAATATAGTGACGGTGCCTACGTATGGGCGTCTGCGCCGACAGCTTCGTGGATGGTATGGAATCCATCCTTGCGTAGCAGCCGGGCAAGCCCCTCGTTGATCTGGCCGATGAGCTGCGGACCTTCGAATATCATGCCGGTAATGAGCTCGACCAGACTGGCTCCCAGCCGTATTTTCGTATAGGCGTCTTCGGCTGAGAAAATGCCACCGACGCCGATGATGGTAAGGCGATCACCATACTTGGTATATGTATTTCTGATGAGCGCATTGCTCAGTTCCCAAGTCGGCCTGCCGCTCAGGTTGCCCTTCACGCTATCCGGCAGGGCATCCATCAGCTTTACCTGGCCCCGATCCTTAGCGAGATTGCTAATCGTAACCCCCGCAACGTGATGACGGACAATAACCGCCAGCAGACCATCGAAGTCCCGCCAAGACAAGTGCGAGGGCATCTTGATAAAGACCGGCTGCGGCAGCCGCAACGTATCAACCTGCCGCAGCAGTATATCGAGTCGGCCGGGCGTCGTAAACGGTTCGCCGCCGTAGGTATTCGGGCAGGATATGTTGAGCGTGATGAGCTTGCCCACGCCTGCCTGCCGGATGATGCGCAGACTGCCGATATAATCGGCGATGGCTTCGGCATCATCACATGCCTCCGGCGAATTTGTCTTTGCGACAGATATATTCAGGGGAAAATTGGCAAACATGCTGGCCGGGTATTCCTGTAGCCGCTGTGTTATGTGCTGCACGCCTTCGTTTGCCAGACCCGCGTACACAACAATCGATTTTGTTTTAGGTAAGCGGTAAAACCATGGCCGCGGGTTGCCGGCGCACGGGTGGTAGGTGAGCGAACCGCCCTCCATAAAGCCAAAACCGACCGCTTTGAGCATAGGGGGCAGCGCGAAGTTCTTATCAAAGCCGGCCGACAACCCGACCGGATTGCGGAACGTGATGCCGTGCATTGTTTGCTGCAGCATCGCCGCGTTGTCATATGCCCAGGCAAAGTGCGCCGCCCGCCGGGCCAGCGCCGATTGCTGTAGCCGTGCACCGCCGGCCAGCAGCCGGTTGTGTACCGCATCGGGCGAGAACCGGAACAATACCGGCTTCATCACCCCGCGGTAGCACGCCCCGGTTGTGTTACTCAGAAGATGGTTCATAGCAGCGTCCTCCAGTAGTACCAGAACTTAATGAGCAGCAACCCCAATACGAACACATACCCTAGGCCCAGCAGGTCGCCCGGACACTGTTCGACACACCGCTCGAACGATGGGCCGAAATGCTTGTGCACACGGCCGAAGACGCCCTCGCGCAGATTCCGGACGGTCATAGCCCAGAATGCCGGGATGGTCACCATCCAGACACAGAAGCACCACGGGCAAATCGTATGCAGGCGGAATGCACTCTCGTATATAAGGTAGAGCACCGAGATCATCCCCGCGGTGATTCCGATCTGGGCGGCAATCCAGAACCAGCGTCTAAGCTGTGCGCCGGCAAGTAGGGCGAGGCTAAACATGCCAAGCCCACTGTAGGCCACGAGGCCGAAAACGGAGTTAGGTAGACCGAATGTACTGGCCTGTGGTTTATCCATAACCGATTGGCAGCTCAGCACCGGGCTTAGGTTGCAGTTCGGGTGGTACGCCGGGTCGTGCAGCAACTGCAGCTTGTCGTACGTTAGCGCCAGCGACGCGGTCAACCCCACCGCTGCAGCACAGAGTAAAATATAGGGCAATGCCCGCTGGACAGACCAGTGCGTCGTATTAGCGGTTTCCATACGGCAACCTCATGCGTCCATAATACGAAAGCGCAGCCGTAAAGCATGTGACGCAGATCAAGCCGGCTGCTCCGGGCAAGCTGATGCTATGGCAAAAAACGCACCACGCGCCGCGCAGGCATCCTCCGCGGATCGCCGCAGCTTTGCAATATCGGCTAACAGATATATAATAGCGAGCGAGCAATGCTCTGCAGGGTAGGGTGTTGTACTAAGACGCCGCGATAGCTCAGTTGGTAGAGCGCATCCATGGTAAGGATGAGGTCTCGGGTCCAAGTCCCGATCGTGGCTCCATTTTTTGTTTCGGCCAGGCGCCACCGCAAAATCTTGTGGATAAGTATTGACACAGCATAAGCGGCGAACTATGATGCAAACAAGTAAGTAACGGAAAACAAAAAGCCGAAGCTTACGCGTACAAGCTCCACTTCTTGCAAGAAGAACAAAATGCCGGTATGATCACCCGGCATTTTTGTTTTATCAGTTTACATTCCGGATCTCATCTGTTAGAATACACTACGATATGGCAAAGAAAAGCGAAAAGCGTAAACTGGTCGGCCTCGTGAGCGAGGAATCCGGCGAGCGCATCTACTACACCTCCAAGAATACTATGAACACGCCGGAGAAGCTTGCTTTGCGCAAGTACAGCTCAAAGCTTCGCAAGCATGTGGTATTCACCGAGACCAAGAAGAACCTTGGCCGCAACGAAGTGAAGCCCAAGAAGCACTAGGCCAAGACACACAGCACCACGAATGGCGCCGCAACAGAAAGCGGCGTCTTTTTGTTATGGATGCGGCAGAGAGTCCAGCAGCATGTTGATGAGCTCAGCATGGCTCCAGACGAGCGGCGTGACGCTCAAGGCAAAGCCGGTCTCAGGGTCAAACTGCTCGCTCAACGCGCCGCTGGGATAGGCGCGCGCCAGCGACCAGTCGATAAGCGAGCGAGCTGCGTCGTCCTGCCCGGCAGCGTGCAGATACTGTGCCAGCCAGAGCGAGCAAACGACCCACGGATTGCCGGGATATTGCCGTTTGACCAGAAAATAGTTGTCGTGCTCATAGCGGATGACGCCGCCCACGGGTGAGGTGTTCTGGAGGCGCCGCCGCACGGCGTCAGCAGTATGCTGCAGGCGGGCATCGTCGAGCGGCAGGCGGGCAAACATCAGCGCGCCGAACAGGCTCGAGATGTCGAGCGTGTCATCGTATTGCAGATTGCCGCCTGGATCGAGCAGGAAGCCTTTGCGGAAGTAGCCATCCGGATGATAGAGCGCGTTGAGCCCGCCGCGCATCGTGGCGGCGGCATGGCGCCAATGTACGGCGTCAGCCTGCGAGCGTTCAAGCATATCGGCCATATCCGCCGCCGTCTCCAGCCCGGCGATAACGGTACAGACGGTGTAGGTCGAGGTGAGGAAGCGCTCCTCCCACAGGTCATAGCTGGCGTGCGGCAGACCGGTGGCGCCATCAACGAAGTTACTGAGGAAGTTGGCACACGGACGGATGAAGCTGTCGAAATTGTTGGCAGCGTAGACAGTGTCGCCGCTCAGACGGGTGTATTCGCCGATCATATAGATGACGATGGCAGTCTCGTCCTCCTGAATGGCCAGTTCCTTGGCGCGGTTGTGAATGAGCGGATGCCAGGTGCTGCCAATGGCACGGTCCGGCTGGTATTTGTGCATCAGGTAGCCATCGCGGTGCATGGTATCGCGCGCAAAGTCGAAAAACCGGCGCGCCTCGTCGAAAATGCCCAGGCGC
>DASZYD010000008.1:0-16904 GCA_035545555.1 Saccharimonadales bacterium (SeqCode)
GCCGCTGCCCGGACGACCAGCAATCGTAATAATATGCTTGTGTGCTTGAGGTGTTTCCATAAGCGCACTATAGCCTGCCGGTAGTAATCATGCAAGCTGCAGCGTCTTAGTCACGTTTCAGCATGACGGTGAACGCTTCGGCGGGTATCTGCACCTTACCGAACTGCTTCATGCGCTTCTTACCTTTGGCCTGTTTGGCCAGGAGTTTTTTCTTGCGCGACACGTCGCCGCCATAGAGGTACCCCGTGACATCTTTGCGGTAGGCACTGATATCCTCACGGGCGATAAACTTACCGCCGATGGCCGCCTGCAAGCTGACCTGGAAGTTCTGGCGTGGGATCACCTCTTTGAGCTTACCTACTACCTCATGGCCGATGCTTTGTGCCTCTGAACGGTGCACCATCAGACTCAAGGACGGTACCATCTGCCCGGAAACGTAGAAATCGACGCGTACCAGGTCTTCGGTGCGGTAATCGTCCAGCTCGTAGTTGAATGAGCCGTAGCCGCTGGTGATGCTTTTGAGCTGGTCATAAAAGTCGGTCAGCAGGTTGGCCAGCGGTGCTTCAAAGGTGACCAGCGCCCGCGTATCCACATAGCTCAGGTTCTTGTGGATGCCGCGTTTGCTGACGACGAGCTGGATGACCGGCCCGACATAGTCCTGCGGCACGACGATTTCGCCCTTGATCCATGGCTCGCGGATCTCTTTGATCTGCGCCACATCGGGCAGGTCGGCGGCCGATTTAATATCGACTTCGCTGCCGTTGGTCATCAGCACGTGGTAGTCGGTCGACGGGTTGGTGACGACCAGGTCGAGATTATATTCCCGTTCCAGCCGTTCGCGCACGATGTCCATGTGAAGCAAGCCGAGGAAGCCGATGCGCACGCCGAAGCCGAGCACGGGCGAGTTTTCCGGCGCGAACTGGAGCGCCGAATCGCTGAGCGACAGTTTTTCGATCGCGTCTTTCAGGTCTTGGTACTGCTCGTTGCTCTCCGGGAAGAAGCCGGCGTAGACAAACGGCCGCACATCCTGGTAGCCCGGCAGCGCCAGTACGGCCGGCGCGCGGGCCAGCGTTACCGTGTCACCCACCCGGGCTTCACGGGTCGACTTGAGATTGGTGACGATGTAGCCGATCTCACCCGCCTGCAGCCCGCTACCCGGCACCATATCGGGCCTAAGCGCGCCGATCTCCAGCGCCAGCGCCGGCACGTCCGTCGCCATCATCTTGATCTGGTCGCCCTTGGTAATAGCGCCGTCAAACACGCGCACATACAGAATGACACCGCGGTAATCATCGTAGTAACTGTCAAAAATGAGCGCTCGCGTTTCGGCTCCCGCCGCCGGCTTTGGTGCCGGCACATCGGCCACAATCCGCTCCAGCACCGCCTCGACACCCTGGCCGGTCTTGGCAGAGATGAGGAGGATATCCTCCTGTTTGCAGCCCAGCAGGCTGACAATTTCGGCACTGGTCTTTTCCACATCGGCGGCGGGCAGATCGATTTTGTTAATGATCGGAATGATCGTCAGGCCGGCCGCGATTGCCAGATATACGTTGGCCAACGTTTGCGCTTGCATGCCTTGCGTCGCGTCGACCACCAGGAGCGCTCCTTCGCAGGCCTCCAGGCTGCGTGAGACCTCGTAGCTGAAGTCCACGTGGCCGGGCGTGTCGATCAGGTTCAACTCATACCCTTTATATGCCATGCGTACCGGCGCAAGCTTGATAGTGATGCCCTTCTCGCGCTCCAGATCCATCCGGTCGAGCAGCTGCGCCTTCATGTGACGCTTATCCACGGTGCCGGTCAGCTCAAGCAGCCGGTCGGCCAGGGTAGATTTACCATGGTCGATATGCGCCACGATACAAAAATTACGGATATGCTGCTGGTCCATATCCGTTAGTTATACCTTAGAAGGGGTTGATCTGTACAGGTTTGGTAATGATCCGCTTTAGCCGCTCCAGCAGCGGCCTTACCTCGTCCAGCCCGAACAGTGCCGACATCGCAATGTGTACGCTTATGACAACCAGGCTGATGAGCAACAGCTTGCCGCCAAGGGTGACGATACCGCGGTCGTGCAGCCCGAGCGGGTAAAACGACAGCATGACGTAGCCGGTGATGATGCTAAAGCCGCTGACCGAGACAATCCGTGCACAGCCGCCCCAGAAGATACGGTCGAACAGCTGGTGGTCGCGGATCAGCATGATCGTCAGCAAAATAGACACCTGGACCATCGCCACGACCGATTGCGCGATAGCCAGCCCGGCGATGCCATATGCCGACGGCTTGGCCCACATATACACCAAGATGATGTTAAGGGCGATGATAAACACCGAGACGAACAGCGGTGTCTTCGTGTCTTTTTGGGCATAGAACCAACGCGAAAGCAACGTATAGAGGGTGCCGAAGAAGATGGCACCCACGAGATAGCCAAGGATCAGGGGAATGTGGTAGTCATCGGCCGTAAAGATGAGGCGCGCCAGATATGCCCGGGCGAAGAACGCAATCACCACGATCGGTGCCGTGATCCAGATCATGGCACGCAGCACCCGTAAGAAATCCTTTCGGAAGAGGTCGGGCCTGCCCTGGCTGAGCCGGGCGTTCAGGCGCGGGAAGGCGGCAGTCGAAATGGCCGTGCCGATCAGTAGAATCGGCGCCGTGCTCAGCGTATAGGCATTGTTGTAATAGCTGACGAAGCCGGTACCCAGGTTGCGGGCAAAGTGGGTCTCGATAATCGACTCCAGCTGGTCGATGCCCTGATCAAGGCCGCGCGGCGGCAGCTGGCGCAACACCGTGTGGAAATCATGGCTACGCCACAGAATCCGCGGCCGCCAGTTGAAACGCACCCGGCGCATCCCTGCGAATACTACCAGCAGCTGCAGGAGCGCGCCGATGATTGCCCCGAGCCCCAGCCCGACGATGCCCAAATGCCATGGTCCGCCATGATGCGGCGGTACCTCGCTGAACAGCTCCGCGCTGATAATAATACTCAGGTTGTAAAACAGCGGCGCGATGGCAAAGAAAAAGAATCGCCCCAGCGTCTGCTGCATGCTGGTAAGGATGCCGGAAACGGTGAATAAGAGCGGGTTAAACGCCAGCAGGCGCATGATGGTCGCCGTGGTAGTAACCTGCTCCGGCGTCATGCTTGGCGCCACCACGTACTCCACGAGCGGTTTGGCAAATAGGAAGATGAGCACGCCCACCGCCGCCATAATGAGCGCCAGCAGGTTGAGCAGGCTCGACGATAACTCCCACATGCCTCGCCGGTCACCCTTGTGCAACCGGTCCGACAAAATGGGCATAAACGCCACGCCGAGCGCGCCGGCTGCCAGCGTGAAGAAGAAAAAGTCGGGGATGTTGAAGGCGGCAAAGTAGGCGTCGGTACTATGCGGACCGAGCGCCAGGAAGTTGGCATTGACCAGCTTGGTACGAAGCAGCCCCAGCACCTGGCCGATCAGTGACGTCGCCATCAACAGCACCGCGACATTGCTGATCGAGACGCGCCGTTTTGGTTTTTGCGTTTGGGCGGGTGGATTCATGACAGTCGGAGCTTGCTAGGGTTACTGTTACCACAGTATAGAGCATCCGGCCGGTCAACACAGCCCTTGACATACGGCTCATATGGTACGCGCGCCGCCTCTCGGAGCGCCGGCAACATACCACGAACGGCGGCAACGGCTAGTACAACGCCGCGGCTTTGGGCATGGTGGCGCCCTTGAAGAGTTCTTTGACTTCCTCGCCGTCGACGGTTTCTTTTTCGAGCAAGCGGTCTTTCAGCGCCTTGATGAACGGTACGTTAGCCTTAATAACCGCACGGGCCCGGTTAGCCGCTTCGGTGATGAGGTGCTCTACCTCATCGTCAATCACTTTGGCGGTTTCGTCAGAGTAGTTGCGCTCGTTTACCAGCTTGTCGAACACCATACCTTCGTCTACGTGGAATACCTGGTCGCGCAGCTTCGCGCCCATACCCTGGTTGACGACCATATCGCGGGCGATCTCGGCCGCTTTTTGCAGGTCGGTACGGGCCCCAGTGGTGATGCGATCGGGGCCATAGAAGATCTCTTCGGCGATGCGGCCGCCCAGCGCCCGGGCAAGCACATCCTTAAACTCGATGAGTGAGGTGTAGACGTGGTCCTCCGGCGGGATAAACCAGGTCACGCCGCCGGTGCCGCCGCGCGGGATGATGGTCACTTTGTGCACCGGATCGCTATCCGGCAGCACATGGCCGACGATAGCGTGGCCGGCTTCGTGGTAGGCGGTCAGTTCTTTCTCTTGTTCGTTCATCACCTTGCTCTTGCGCTCCGGCCCGATGGCAACGCGCTCGAATGCTTCGGTAACGTCTTGTTCGCTAATCTCCGCATGGCTGCGCCGGGCGGCGATAATGGCCGACTCGTTCGCCATGTTCGCCAGATCGGCGCCCGATGAGCCGGCGCTCTTGGCAGCCAGTGCGTCCAGATCAACGCCCTTGGCCAGCGGCTTCTTTTCGAAGTGCACTTTGAGGATTGCCAGGCGGTCTTTGCGGTCCGGCAGATCGATATTCACCCGGCGGTCAAAGCGCCCGGGG
Source organism: Saccharimonadales bacterium (SeqCode) (assembly GCA_035545555.1). Taxonomy (GTDB): domain Bacteria; phylum Patescibacteriota; class Saccharimonadia; order Saccharimonadales; family UBA4665; genus JANWHZ01. The sequence continues at coordinate 4,556 of DASZYD010000008.1, forward strand.
CGCAGCAGCGCCGGATCGAGCACGTCAGCGCGGTTGGTCGCCGCCAATACGATAACGGTTTGCCCCTGTTCAAAGCCGTCCATCTCAACAAGGATCTGGTTGAGCGTCTGCTCGCGCTCGTCATGCCCACCCCCCATGCCACTGCCGCGGCGGCGCCCGACAGCGTCAATCTCATCGATAAAGATGATGCACGGCGCGTTCTTCTTCGCCTTGGCAAACAGATCACGCACGCGGGATGCGCCCACACCCACGAACATCTCGACGAACTCCGAACCGGAAATGCTGAAGAACGGCACGTTCGCCTCGCCGGCGACAGCCCGGGCGAGCATCGTTTTGCCGGTGCCGGGCGGCCCGACCAAGAGCACGCCTTTTGGCACCCGCGCGCCCATGCTGGCGAACTTCTTCGGGTACTTCAAAAACTCAACGACTTCTTGCAGATCCTGCTTGGCCTCGTTGCTGCCGGCCACGTTTTCAAAGGTCACCTTCTCTTTTTCGTTGCCGTACAGGCGGGCACGACTCTTGCCGAAGCTGAGTGCCTGGTTGCCCTGCCCCTGCGCACTGCGCAACATAAAGAACAGTAGGGCCGCGATCAGCAGGGTCGGTACGATCGTCGTCCCGATCGTCAGCCATATGGAGTCGCCGTTTGACTGCGGCTTGGCCGTGATTTGCACCTTGGAGTAGTCAAAGCCTTCGTCTTTGAGCGTCGCATTCGGTTCGGTGTACGTCTTGAGCGTGGCCTGGCTGCTGTTCTTTTTGGTAATATCCAGCTCGTTGCCGTTCACGACAATCTTGGCGTACTCGCCGGCATTCGACTGCTGCACTGCATCAGTGAGCGGAATCTCTTTGAGTTGTGCCGGCTGTTTGGCAGCAGCAATGATGATGAGCCCAAACAGGATGATGAGTGCTACAAAGCCAATATTCTTGAGGTTACGGGAGCCGCCTGCACCAGACCCGCTGCCTTTGGTGGGAAGTTTTCGATTCATACGCGGGTATTATACAGCCTCCGATTGTGACATGCTAGCGCTCCTGCAGAGCGAGTGCTAACTCCTCTTTTCCGACGCGTAGCGTTGCCCCGCCAATGGCATCAACGCGCGCGCCGGCAGGCAGGGTCTTGGCCGCTACCACCACCCGCTCAAGCGTTGCGGCATTGAAGGAACGGACATCATTGGCACGCAGCCAGGCCGCCAGCAGCTCTTTAGCAACGTCGTGCGGCAGCATGATGAACTGTCGCCGGTCCAAGCGTGCCTTGCTAGGCCGGCAATCTAACAGCCCGGCTAATTCCTTGTCCAGCTCTTTATTTACATCGCGCATATGAGCAATGATACCTAGCAGCCGGCGACGATCGGCCGCGTCAAAGCGCGGCAGTATATGATGGCGGATGTAGTTACGCGCATACGAATCATCAGTATTCGTGCTGTCCTCGCGCCACTGCAGCTGCTGCTCGACGGCATACGCCCGAAGGTCCGACTTTGGTATGTCCACTAATGGGCGCAGCAGATACCCGCTGCTGGCAAGCGCCGTGAGCCCACGCCGGCCAGTGCCGCGTAGCAGGTTCAGGATTGCCGTTTCCAGCACATCATCCTGCTGGTGCGCCGTAATAATCGCCTTGGCAGCGTACTGCCGGCGCACCCGTTCTAAAAACGCGTAGCGCGCCGCGCGCGCCGTTGCCTCGCTTGCGCCGGCACCCAGTCGCCCCTCCTCGTAGACAAACGGCAGGCCGTGCCGTGCCGCCGTCGTCTGTACCAACTGCCGGTCCTCGGCCGAATCCGGCCGGATGCCATGGTCAAAGTGAGCAACGATCAGCTGCAAACCCGGGCAGCGCGCCAGCACATCCAGCAGCACCATCGAATCCACGCCGCCGCTCACGGCCAGCACGTACGTTCCCGGCTCAATCTCTATATGCATAGACTTATTATATAATCTTATCAGTATGCACACCCTGGTCTTTGCAACCGGTAATGATGAGAAGTTCGAGATTGCCCAGGCGGTCTGTGCGCCGCTTGGCCTACCGCTGGTGCAGCGCAAGCTCGACATCGACGAGATCCAGGACGAAGACAGTGAACGTATCGTTCGCGACAAGGCACGCAAAGCGTTTGAGCAGCTCAAGCTGCCGGTGGTGGTGAGCGATGACTCATGGAATATACCCGGCCTCAATGGCTTCCCCGGCCCGTACATGAAGTCTATCGACCATTGGTTTACGCCGCAGGATTTCCTCAATCTTACCCGCCCGCTTGCCGACCGGCGCATCATCCTCATACAGCTGCTTGCCTTCCAGGACGAGCAGGGCAGCCATGTCATCCACTTCGACCACGCCGGTACCTTGCTTACCGAAGCGCGCGGCCGCTACGGCAAACCGCTCCAAAAAGTGGTGACCATGCCCGGCGACAACGGCTTGAGCATTGCCGAGGCCTACGACCGCGGCACCGTCCACGCCGAGCGCGACGTCGCCACCGGCTGGCGCGAGCTGGCCGCATGGCTCAGCAGCAACCGCCCGTAGGCACCGCGGTGCTATGATGGAGTGATGCACGATCAAGCCACCATTGCCGCCTACGACCGGTACGCCGAAGCCTATGATACAGAGGTGATTGAGTTCTGGCAGCATTTCCCGGCTTCATTCACCGATGCCTTCCTGGCAGCCCTGCCCGGCAAACAGGTACTCGACCTTGGCAGTGGCAGCGGCCGTGATGCGCTTCTATTGCGCGACCATGGCCTGGCTGTCACGTGCCTTGACGCCTCAGCGGCGATGGTCGCCATGACCACCCGGCTCGGCTTCACATCGTATCAGGCCGATTTTGCGCACATCCCGTTTACCTCAGCTTCGTTCGATGGCGTCTGGGCATATACCTCGCTCCTCCACATCCCCGCAGCAGACATGCAACGGGTACTCCGAACACTCCATACGCTCATTCGGCCCGGCGGTGCACTGGTACTCGGCATGATCGAGGGCGATACCGCCGGCATGGTAGAACGCCCCTCGATGCCGGACGCCGCGCGCTATTTCCACTACTACGGACGCGAGGAACTGCGGAGGCTCGTTGAGCCCGCCGGTTTCGCTTTCCGATCCGAACAAGCTTACCGCCCGCACAGCAAGACTTACCTCAATCAGCTCTACCGGCGCAGGCCCTAGTCAACAGATACAAAACCTGCTACAATTCGCCCTGTTGTTTTGCAGTTCGGCAAAACTTCAAACCAGGGAGCGTCAGCGACTGTTTGAAGTTTTGGAAGGAAGGGCATAGCCATAGGCCGAAGCTTTTGCCGACAGGCAAAACGAGGCTTTGGCGCAGGCCCTGACGTCGAGGCAGGGTAGCTCAGTTGGTTAGAGCACAGGACTCATAAGCCTGGGGTCGCGAGTTCGAATCTCGCCCCTGCTACCACATAGCATAAGACACCGTGAAGAGGCTGTTATCACAGCCTCTTTTTTGGTACAGTAGGCCATAAGCATGAGCGATACCGTTTGGCCTGTTTCTGACGAGGAGCTTGCTACTGTGCAGACTGTCCTGGCAAAGCTGGAGCCCGGCTTTCTGCCATTACCCATCTTTCTGCAGACTACCCGTCTGACCGTTACGCCGGTTGTCGAAATCGTGCCGTTGCGGCAACAGGGCGAGACTGTACAGGTGCTCCTCATCGAGCGCGATGGCAGCAACGGCTCACTGTGGCCACCCCACACGCTGCACACACCCGGCACTGTTATCCGTGCAACCGACCAGCTGGCTGACCCATACGCCGATGGGTTCCGGCGCATCCTTGGTGGCGAGCTGCAGGGCGCAGCTACGGCCGCACCGCCGCAATACGTGCAGACGCTGTTTCACCACAGTGGTCGCGGCATGGAGCTGGCGCAGATCTTTTTTGTGGCGATAACCGGCGATCCGGCGACCGGATCATGGCATGACACTGACGCGCTGCCTGCCGCCACCATGCGGTCACAGCTAGGCTTCATCGCTACCGCCGTGCAACGCTTTCGTGACCAGCAGGCCGGTGCAGCCTCTTTACCCGCCCCCGTTGCGCACTTATAAAACAACCTCTGCCTGTGGTAGAGGTTGTTTGTATACCTGCTGCAAACGGTTACAGCTTGCTCAGCAGTTTGTCGATGCTCAGTAACTTCTTATTTGACGTTCGACTTAGTTCGAATGTCAGCCCACTCGCGCTTGTCATGAGCGACGACTCCTTTTTGTTTGTTTATATTTGTCTTGATTTTGTTAATGTTTATGTTAAATCATTAACAATTATCATTATACATAAAACTTATGCTTTGTCAACAACAATCCGCCCCATCCGTATCGGCGGCAGCCGCTTACGCCGCCGGTAATGCTGCCGGCTGGTAGCTCTCGGCAGCCACGAACTTACGGCGCGGTAAGTAAGTTTTGCCGTTAAAGCGTGTCGCGAACGGCCGCTGCTCATCGAAGGTACGGATGTGAATGGTCTGCATCAGCGCCACGTCGCCAGTGGCGCGGCACAGCTCCACGTAGCCCATCGCATTCTGCCAGTTCTCAATATTCGTAACCGGCCGGCCTTCGTTGTCCACTGCCGACCCGTAGCTTGGCACCCGGCCGACAATACTGGCGAGCGTGCCGAACGACGCAGCCATGATCATATCGCCGATAACCTTGCCAAAGCGACTCCGTTTGCGCGTATAGGCGGCTATTTCCGCGCGGTGCGAATGGCCTTGAATGACCGACTCGCTCTCTGTACGAGCCAAGCCGGCGACGGTTGAGGTGTTGCTTTTGGCTTTCGTGCCGTGGATAATCTTGAGCTTATCGCTGAGGTAATATTCATTCGCCGGGTAGCCGGAACGGTACTCGATGCCGAGCTTTTTGAGGTTGAGGAGGAACGGTACCGTCAGCATGCGTTCGTCGCTGCCGGCCTGCACCAGATCGTACAACTCCGGCGCTTTTTGGGCGATGTATTTCTCCAGCCGCTGCTCGTGGTTACCCGCCAGATAGACGATCGCGGCGTTCGGTGCGGCGCTACGCATCAGCGCCAGCACCCCGTGCACGTAGTTGATGGATGGTTTGAGTGTGTTCTGAAAGAAGTGTTCCTGCTCGTGGCGGCCAAGCGTAGGGAAATCCAGATTGTCACCATTGAGCACGATGCGGTCGGGCTGCGTGTCACGGATAAGCTGCAGCATGATATCCACCGATTCCTCAGAGTGGGTCGGCTCAAGCGTCCCGTCGGCGTAGCGCCGGAAGCCGGCCTGGATATCCGGCACCACCATGATACGCTCGATCTCCGCGTCCTCTTCTACCGTGTTGAGCTCGACCGGCGGGATCAGCACCGGGTCGGCTTGCGACAGGTAGTCAGCCAAGCGCCGCTTTTGGGCGGATTTTGTTTTGAGGCGGGCACGCGTGCCGTGCAGCTGGGTTACTTCCGCCTCGCCCTCGTTATTTTTGGTGACAACCTCCCAGTTCGATACCTGCAAGCCTTCAATCTGTTCGACGTCTTCAGGCAGGATGTTGCTCTGTGCCAGCAACGCACTGAGGCGCAGGAGCACTGCCTGGTCTGGTTGTGCCACGGGCTGTTCGGCGCCCGGCGCCATCTCGGCACTCATCGCCTGCCTCCATCCACCACATATATATTGCTTGTTTGCATGGCACATCTCCCGTTATGTTTGGTGTGAGGAACCGGGAGCTCTGCTGGCTGCCGAGCTCCGTTCTGACCGGCGGCGGATAAATCCGGGTATGCAAAAACAAGCCGCCAGCTTCGGTACGCCGACGCTGCGGCAGGGCCGGCAGTGGCAACTTTGCTATTGCGCCCCGGCCGGCCGTGCTATATTAGGATTTATCCTGCATTTTGTAATGTAGGGTCGTAAGAGAGGGTGCTTATTCCAGTGAGCCGCCCTCTCTACTTTTTAGCGCCGTAAACGACGCCTAATTACATCACAAAAGGTACAAAAAAAGCAGGCATGCCGCCTGCCAAGGTGCGTGCTGGAGGCGGGATTCTCAAAAGTGGCATGTTCCTTTTGTCCCGCTTGAGCATTACATTGACATGTAAGCATACCACAAGCATATTAAGCAATGCCTTTGTATTGTGATATTCACATGACCTTACGGCTAGACAATCTCGACAATTTTGCGGATATCCAGGGGGCAAGCCTGATAGCAGTCATATATAGCTCGAACCACCATAACAAATACAAAAAGCCGCAGGTTTCGACGGACCTGCGGAGTCTACAACTGGCTAACTTCGATAACGATTCTTGGTTGAGTACGTGCAAACGGAATGGAACCTGATTGCGACTGAACTACTTCGCTGGAATCGAGCTATGGCCAAAAACAGTATTATTTGGGACAATAATTGGGACTCGAACCTTTGAGCTAGCGAGAAAAGAGCTCTTTTATCATTTCGTAGTCAGCTCGTGCAGCTTCTCGCTCATCCTCAAATGAAATCTTATTATTAAGGTCTCGTTCAATTTTTTTCAAAGACCATTCTTTTAATTCTTCCAAGCTACGCGTTTTACCAAATGCCCAAGTCGCATAAATATAAAAGTCAGTCTGCAAATGCGCGAGTGAATCTGCTGTCGCCAATATTAGGCCCTCTTTGCTTTTTGGCCGTTCATCACCATGACAACTGTGGTAACGAATTGCATCGTCCACAACTAGTGCGATCTCATCATCTGTATAATCAGCTTCCGCCATTACTTCCTTCGCAATAGCAAGACTTCGTTCTTCGTGAGCAGAGTCTGACCGCGCCATCTCTACGTCCGCAATATCATGCAGCAAAGCCGCAACTTCACTCAATTCTTCGTTAGCTCCATACTTTTTAGCTAACTCATGTGCATTTTTGGCTACAACTAAAACATGATTGTCGTATAGCCAGTCCGACCACTCATCTCGATTTGAGTTTTTACTTAGGTATAGTTTGCGAACTTTGTCTTGTACTTGTTCTAGCTTGCTCATAGCATCACTATAGCAAAAATACCTCTGTTCGAGGTATTTTCATGTTACATAGAAATGGTTGCGGGGGCAGGACTCGAACCTGCGACCTCATGGTTATGAGCCATGCGAGCTGCCGCTGCTCCACCCCGCGATAAGGGAATAGCTTATGTAGATAATACCCCACAGAGGTGAATTTGTCAATCTGCGGCTTGCGGGCGGTGAAGAAAGAAATTGAGCCAGGCCTGCAGGTTGCGCAGATACGCCGGCGTTGTAGCGGCCGCTGCCGGAGCGGCCTGCTTTGGCTCGGGCACCGTGTATGACATGGCCACGCTTTTTGGCACCAGCAGCTCGGTCTCGCCGGGCGCGGCAAGGCCGAAGTTCTGGCGCGCCGACAGTTCCAGGTACTGGTCACTATCGTAGTACTCGTTCTGGAGCTTGAGATTGTTATTTTCCAATTCCTGCACGGTGTTTTGCTGCTGTAGGGCAGTAATTTGTTTTTGCAACGAGTAGTTGGCATCGATGGCTTTGATGCCGCTCCAGCTGACCAGCAGCACAATGATCACGAACACAATCTGCCCCGCAAAGCGCACGTCGCCTAAACGCAGCACGTATGATCGTGCCACCAGAACGTACTTTTGCCATGTTACTGTTTGTTCGGTGCGCATTGTCTAACTCAGTATATATCCATCAGCTAATCTGGTATACTCAGCTCTGTTGCGGGGGCGTAGCTCAGTGGTCAGAGCAGCGGGCTCATAACCTGTTGGTCGTTGGTTCGACCCCAACCGCCCCCACCACGTGTATCGATCGACAAGCCTGCTCTTTTTTCCGCGCAGGCTTTTTTAGTTAGCGTCGCGCCTGAGGAGCAGGAACCAGGCAATGGCCCAGCCGACGGCCAGGTATAGCAAGAATATTTCGGCGGCATGGGTCGGCGTCAGCGAGCCGCCGCCAAGCGTCCCGAGATTGAGCACCTGATCAAGCGACGTGAACGGCAGGTAGACGGCGTTTTTCTTGAGCAGGAGCGAGAGTACCGCCTCCACGGTGTTTGGCGCGATGAATAAGGTAGCGATAGTACCGATTTGACTGCGGATCAGGAAAGCGAGCAGCAGCCCGGCCATGCCGTATCCCCAGCCATAGAACAAGGTACGCCAGGCCACATCCCAAACATGGACAGTCTGCGCTACCAGCGTGAGGTGATGCGCGCTCATGCCAAGGTACGCCATCAGCGGCGCGCAAACACCCATGATGAGCGTAAAGACGACCGAAAAGGCAGTGATGACCAGCAGCTTGGCGAGCAGCACTTTACTCCGGCTATTGGATGCCGTGAGCGTGTACATGATGGTGCTGTAGCGGTATTCGTGGGTGCAGAGCAGCACGGCCACGAGTGCCGCGAACACCGAGACTACGCCGACCGCGCCGGTAACGGCTGAGGCCGCCGCACCCGGGTTGTGCAGCGTCAGTGCATCTGCCCGCCAGCCGCTGATGTAAAACGAGAAAAAGATAACCAGTGCCAGCGACAGTGCCGTAATCACATACGTCGAGCGTACGGTCAGCAGTTTGCGCACTTCGGCTTTTATCGTCGGAACCATCGCTTGCCTTTCCCTTCTTTGGCGCCATCGGCGCCGGCGCTGTATTCTTCGGCACCCTCGGTCAGCTCCAGAAACGCTTCTTCAAGCGAGGCGCTGCGCGTCGCGAGCTCCAGCACCGGCACGCCTGTCTTGAAGGCCAGCTTGCCAATCTCGTCAGTGGCAGGCACATTCACCCGGAGGCCGCCATCAACCCGCTCGAATGCGATTTTCTGTGCTGACAGTGCTTTCTCAAGCGCCATAAGCTGCCCGGCACGGACGAACACGCCGGAGTGCGAGCTGCGCGCAATGAGGTCGCGCATCGACGTGCTGGCAATGAGCTTGCCCTTGCCGATCACCACAATGTTGTCGGCCATCTGCGACATCTCGCTCAGCAGGTGCGACGAGATAAACACCGCGTTGCCCTGATCGGCGTAGTCCTTGATAAATTGGCGGAGCCAGGCAATCCCCTCAGGATCAAGCCCGTTGGCCGGCTCGTCCAGAATGAGGTATTTCGGTTTGCCCAAGATAGCTGCTGCAATGCCAAGCCGCTGGCTCATGCCCAAACTGAATTTGCCCGGGCGGCCCTTGGCTTCTTTAAGCAGGCCGACCATATCGAGGGCTTCATCAACCCGGCTGAGCGGAATATCGCCGGCGGTCGCCAGGATCTTCAGATGATTACGCGCAGTGCGCGTCGGGTGAAACGCCTTGGCCTCCAATAGGATACCGACTATTTTGGAGGGCTGCGCATATTCATGCAGTGCTTTGCCGTCGAAGGTTGTCCAGCCGCTACCGTTGTCCAGGCCAAGCATCAGCCGCATGGTCGTGGACTTGCCGGCGCCGTTGGGCCCCAAAAAGCCGGTCACTTTGCCGGTTTCGACCTCAAAGGAGATATCACTGACCGCTACTTTGTGGCGGTACCGTTTGGTAAGGTGTTCGGTTTTGATCACCCTTTTAGTATACGCTACTGCAGTGGTGTTGGCGCAACTGATGTGCCCGGGGTGGCCGCTTGGAGATGCGGCCACTTTGCCACCAGCACGTGGGTGGCAATACCCACGGCCAGCAGCGCCACCGCAATGAGGCCGAAGCGCCAGGCCAGATCGTGCGCAATGGCGGTCGCTACGTCGCGGCCGATGCCCGCGAACGCATTTGACGGAGCGTCCAGTTGGACCAAACGTGTGATCAAGCTGGAGCCGACGACACATATCATCGCAAGCAACGCCGTAAAGACACCAATGGTAATCACCGCGTTCGGCAGCGCCGCCCATTTGTGCCGCAGCCACGATACCGCCACGAGCGCCAGCGCCAGCATGACGCTCATAATCAGTACGGCTACCCGTACGCCTGCAATGCTTTTGCCCGGATAGGCGATTGTTTTGTTTGTGCCCGAATCCGGCACCAGTCGCGTGGGTTGCACGAATGTCGTATTCGCGGGCAGTGGTACACCGGCAGCCTGTATTTGTGATGTGATGCCGCTCAGGTCGATCGACGGAGCAGGGCCCTTACCCTGATAGTACAGCGCCAGCTGCTCGATGGCAGGGTTAATGGTTTGCTCTAGTACTGCCGGGGTGACAATGCGGTTGATCGCGTCCGCCGCCTGCTGGTTCCCTGCCACAGCCGGCTGCTGCGCGACTTCGTCTGCCAGCGCCGCTGCCAGGCGGCCGTAGGCATTCGTCGAGCGTAGCTTGCCCTCCAGATAGGTGCTGTTCATAATGGTCTGCCCGGCGGCGACAGTGACAATACTGCCGAGTACTGACGCCACAAACAGGCTCGCCAGCAACTTCGAGGTCCACGAGAGTACTGTCTGCATACGCGGTATTGTACGCTGCCGGAGCAGTGGCCGCTAGCGTGCCATGCCCAACAGCGTCAGCAGTTCATCGGTCGTAGTGGCTGCCATCAGGCGTTCACGCAGCTCTTTGGCACCGTCAAAGCCGTTGACGTAGAGCTTGCAGAACTTATTGAGCGGCGCCACCGGCCGTTCGCCATGCTGCCATGTCTCGGCGAATAGCTTTACGTGTTTCGCAAATAGCGCGATGCGCTCGGCCGGCACAGCATGCGGCCAAGGGCTCTCCCGCGCAAAAACAAAAGGATCTTGGAAGATGCCCCGGCCGATCATAATGCCGTCGAGCCCATACTGCGCGGCCAACTGCTCACCCTGTGCGCGGCTGCCGACATCGCCGTTACCGACAATGAGGGTCTGCGGCGCAACACGGTCGCGCAGCTGACGCACTTCGCCGATCAGCTCCCAGTGTGCCGGCACTTTGCTCATTTCTTTGCGTGTCCGGCCATGGATGCTCAACATGCTAAGGTTCTGCTGCAGCAGAAATTCGTGCCATGTCAGGTCGACCCTGCTAAAGCCCAGCCGCGTTTTGACGCTGACCGGCAGCCGGCCGGCGGCACCCTCCTGCGTAGCTTTGATACTGTCGGCTGCCAGCCCGCGATTATTGATAAGGGCGCTGCACGTGCCGTTTTTGACGACGTTCTTGTCCGGGCAGCCCATATTGAGATCGATACCAACGAACTTCGCGCTCTCGGGCAGGCCAAGCTCGCGCGCAAACGTGCCGTCGGCCACCTCTTGCGCGGTTTTGTAAAAATTGGCGGGCGTCTTGCCCCATAGTTGTATGATCAGCGACTGTTCGCCGGGCGCGAAGCGCACTTTCTTCAAAAGGTTCTGGCGGCCGGGGCTCTGCAAGCCGTCGACATTGACGAACTCCGTAAAATACAGATCCGGCGGCGTGCAGCCGGCAACGATCTGACGGAACACGGTGTCTGTCACATCATCCATCGGTGCCAATACAAAAAACGGCTTTGGCAAGCCCGCAAGTATGCTCATCGACTTATATTATATAATAATTCCTAACTCGCCACAGCGACGTGAGCCAGATGGCTCATATAGTCCTGCAGTCGTTGTTGCATGGGCTCCACGGCTTGCTCACACGCCAGGTACTCCCCGATCTCCACGAAACGCCACTGCAGCCCTTCTTCCAGGAGTTCGATCGCAGCGGCCTCCTGTTCGGTGATGTCCATTGCTACAAAACAAACGAGTTTGCCGGCATGTTTGAGCGACGGATATAGACGCTCGTAGGTTATGCGGCGCGGGTCAAGCTCCAGCCCCAGCTCCTCGCGCACCTCCCGGGTGAAACACTCGGCGGGCGTCGTGTCCTTCACAGCATCCCACCCGCCGCCGGGCACATCCCAAAGCCCTGGAAAGGTATCGGTATCACTGGTGCGCTGGATGCTCACGATCCGGCCATCCGGCGCGAAGAGCGCACCTTTGACGCCAAGGCACTCTGTCATACCATCAGTATACTAAAACAACGTCGCTTGAGCGCGCCTGGCAGCGCGTTTTTTGAGGCGGTTTTCCAGCGTGACCATGGCCGGGTCGGCGCTACGCGGCAGGACCGCTTCGGACAGCTCAGCGACAAAACGTGACAGCACCGCCGGTTTGCCTGCTCTGGTTTTGGCGTGGAGCACCGTGAGACTGGTCCGGGCGCGCGTTGCGGCAACGTAAAATAGCCGCTGCTCTTCGGCGATGTTTTCTGTGTTGCCCTGGGGCAGGATATCCTCTTCGGCAGCCAGCAGAAAGACGTGTTCAAACTCAAGGCCTTTGCTGGCATGGATGGTCATCAGCGAGACGGCGTTGGCCGACGGATCATAGAACTCCTGTTCGCTCATTGCATCAATATGTTTGAGACATGCGGCCACATCGCTTCCGAACTGCACGAAGGTGCCGAACAGCTGCCGGAGCGACTCTGATGGTACGTCGAGGCGGGCAGCGGCCGCGACCGCCAAGTCATAGACCGGCAGGCCGTTTGGGTTGTCGTTCTCGCGCAGTGCGGCGATAACAGCTTGCACATCGGGCCGCTCGTAGGGCGATCCCTCGCCGGCGATCTGGTAGGGGAGGCCTGACTCCGC
>DASZYD010000009.1:0-9074 GCA_035545555.1 Saccharimonadales bacterium (SeqCode)
CTCTGCCCGCACTGCATCCTTCAGCGCCAACCGGCTGAACCCGCTCTCGGTCACCCGCAACTGCGTGCCGCCATCTACCTCCGTCAAGCGAAAGGTCACCAGTGTTTGGCCATCTATCTCAGCCGTTTCCTTGTCTGGGGAGACCCAGAGAAAAGCAAACTCGTGCGGTTCGTCTACGGTTACTATCTCAAGTGGCGCCCCGTTCCGTCCATATACTCCCAGATCCTTCCAGGTGAGCTTTCCTTTACTGCCGACCCGTGGCTCGTATGTGGCTGTATCTGAAAACCATTTGCTCATATGCTCTGGCCGGGTAACGACCTGCCACACGTTCTGTATAGGTGCGTTGATAATGATCTCTTGCTCGATGCTATCATTCATGCTTACTACTCCTTTGTGCAACCCATTATTGCATATATTCTTCACAGTGTGCAATGATTAGTTGCATAACCATGCTCATTCGTGTGTCACATATGCTATACTAAGTATAGGTAGACTGCCGCCAGGCGCGGCAGTTCATGACAAAAAGGAGATATGTAAGCTATGGACCAGGAAAGCGCTCCGGCGCCGTTTGTAAAGAAATGGGCGCCGCTGTTCGTGATGGGGCTGGCGGTGATTATTATCGTGCTCGACACGACGCTGCTGAATGTGTCGCTCGGTACCATTGTCCGCAACTTGCATACCGATATCCAAAGCCTGCAGTGGGTCATCACTGCTTATGCGCTGACGCTGGCGGCGCTGACCATCACCGGCGGCCGCTTCGGCGACCTGTTCGGACGTAAGCGGATGTTTATGGCGGGCGCGGCGATCTTTGCTATTGGGTCGTTCATTGCATCGATCAGCCAGAACGTCGGCATGCTTATTATTGGTGAAGCAGTTATTGAAGGCATTGGTGCGGCACTCATGATGCCGGCGACAGCTTCGCTATTGGTGACCGCATACCGCGGCCGGGACCGCGCCCTGGCACTGGGCATCTGGGGCGGTATGGCTGCCGCCGGGTCGGCGATCGGGCCGGTAGTGGGCGGGTTTCTGACCAGCCACTATAGCTGGCGGTGGGGGTTCCGGATCAATGTATTTGTGGCCGCCTTACTCTTGATCGGCTCGGTGCTGATCACGGAGGCGCGCGATACAGAAGAGCGGCCGAGCATCGACTGGCTTGGCGTGGCACTGTCAGCGACCGGTCTCACCAGCTTGGTATTTGCTATTATCGAGAGTTCGACCTATGGGTGGTGGCGCGCGCTGCAGGTCTTCCATGTCGGCGGTTGGCGCCTATCTCTCGGTGGTTTCTCGGTCGTGCCCGCCGCCTTGTTGCTGGGCACGCTCCTGCTGCTGGGATTTTTCTTCTGGGAGCAATATCTGACGGCACGCCGCCGGACGCCGCTGGTGTCTATGAAACTGTTTGCCAACAAGCAGTTTACGAGTGGCGCGATGCTCATGGCGGTTATGGCCATCGGCCAGGTCGGATTGATATTCGGCCTGCCCGTCTTCCTGCAGGGAGTGAGGGGAATGGACGCCTTGCATACCGGCTATGCGCTGTTGCCCATGTCGGTCGGGCTGTTCATCATGGCGCCGCTTGGCGGCTACCTTGCCAAACACTTCCGGCCGAAATATATCGTGCAAGTGGGCCTGTTCGTGAATATTGCGGCGCTGTTGGTGCTACGTCAGGTGTTGTCGGTGACGGCCGGCGATACAGTGTTACTTGCGCCGCTGCTCGTCTACGGCATGGGCATCGGTCTGATGATGTCGCAGCTGAGCAATATTACCTTATCCGCGGTGTCACCGCAGGAATCCGGCGAGGCATCGGGCGTGAACAACACGCTGCGGCAGGTCGGTCAGTCGCTGGGTACGGCGCTGATCGGTACTATTTTGATCGCCTCAATCACCAACGGCATGGTCGACCGCGTGGCAAACAGCCCGGCCATTGCCGACGCAAACCGTACTGCACTCACACAGACGGTACGCGCCCAATCATCGAACATCGAATTCGGCATCCCGATCACCGGTGAGCACCTGTCTCCTGAAGAAGCGGCAGAGCTGAAAACTATCGCTGATGAGAGCACTGTTGAAGCCAATAAAGAAGCGTTGCTGTATACGGCCATCTTTACCGCCCTTGCTTTCTTAGTGGCAGCGCAACTGCCAAGCGTCCAGCTGCATCGGCTCGAAAAGAGCGAATCGCTCGCCGTTCACTAAGTAGCACCTGCAGCGGCTGATTGTCGCTATTTGAGTGACTTCTAGGCGCCCTGGCGGAGGTCCATAAAGGCCTCACGCTGGCGGGGTGAAGTATTCTCTCATGTGCCTTAGCTCTGCTCGTAGCACATCGGTAAACCGCGAACTTTACAGCAGGATGGTGCGTCCCTGCATACACTACAACTGTTGGCAATAACGCCAACCTGCGTAAAGGAAGGAGGAGCATATGGCAGATGGGACAAACAGGCGCGGTTTTGCCAGTATGGATCCGGACGAGCAGCATGAAATCGCACAGAAAGGCGGGCAGAGCAGCCCGGGTAAGTTTGGCAGCCCCCAAGGCGCCAACCCCCATGAGGCAGGCCGGGAAGGTGCCCGGCGGCAACCCCGCGAGGCAAAAGTTGCCGGGGGCCGTAACAGTCATCGCGGTGAACAGGCCGCGTAGTCACTCCCAGAGGAGCCCTCCGGCTCCTCTGGTGTTATGAACGAAGGTGGAGGCGACGCAGCAAGGTATCTTTTATGCGTAGCGTCCAGGCCCGTCCGCGGGAGAACAGCATGACAAGCTCTTGCCGCCACTCGTAGAACGCATAGCCGGTGGCAGCCGCGGCGATACCGATTACCACAATCCAGGGCAGCAGCGAGCTTCGGGCGATTACAGTGGGTATATCACGGACCGTTGCCGGCGCGGCGGCGTCTTTCCGGCAGCGATTTGTATCCGGGTTGCGGCTTTGGCCGGCCGGGCATGGTTGCAGGGTTGTACTCGCCGCCAGTACTGACTTGCAGCGGTTGGTGCTTGGGTTCCGTTCCTGCCCAGCCGGACACGGCTGTATCGTATTACTGGCGGTACCGACGCTGCGGCAGCGGTTGGTCGCCGGATTACGCTCTTGGCCCGGCGCGCATGGCTTGAGCAATGCGGCCGCGGCCGCGCCGTCGTTTGCCGGCGAAACCGGCGAAAATATATTCGGCCCGGCCGGTGCTGGCGTTGTTGTCCAGCGCCACATGGTGCCGTCGTATGCCCATGCCCACCCGATCTTGCCGCTGGCGTCGGCGTACGCCACAACCGGTTCGTAGACAGTTACCCCGTAGGCGTCTTCGAGCCAAACATAGCCGCCGCTGTCGGTTAGGCTGAGGGGCGTTCCATCGTCTTTGGTGCCGACCAAGCGATACGACCCGGCCGCAAGCGCCCCGTGTAACGCAAAGGTATTTGAGCCACTGCTTTTGAGCCCGCCGGTATTGGTCCGCAGGCGATAGAGCGACAGATCGATTGAGCCAGGGCCGGCGTTATACAGCTTTACATAGTCGTTGCAGGTGGCTGCCCTATCAACGGGTGAACAATCCGGTGTATGGGGTAATATCTCAACGATTGTCAGGCCGGCCGGACCGCTTGGCGGCAGATACAGGCCATTACCGTACAAGTCGGCGGAGCCGCTTTGTAAGGTGAAGTCACTGTCGTTCCCGGTGACGGTATATTTACCACTGCCGGACTGCGCCCGTTGCCACCACTGGCCGCCGGACGCCGCCGGTAAGCCGGTGATCGGCTCATTGATTCCGACGGCCGCAGCGTCTGCCGGTATCAGCCGCACGTCTTCGGCGGGAAGCGCGGCGAGCTGTTGCAGGGTGCCGTTGTCGATAGTGAAGATGATATCGGCGCCGCCGACCGTATGGTTACCTATAACGGCATAGCCAGCGGGCAGCAGCCACCGATCGAGTGTGGTGAGCGTAATGGACATCTCATCGGTCGTACTGTGCGCATCCAGCTCGAGGCGCCAGCCGCGCAGATCGGCAATGGCACCGGTGTTGTTGTATAGCTGTATAAACACCGGGGCGTTATCGCTGAACCGCAATGCGGTAATGATGACGCCGGGTACCGCCGCCGCTGGCGCAGGTGGCGGGCTGACGGTGTCAACCGGCGCTGCCGGTGTGTAGGCACCGCCGGCAGGGGTCGGCGGGAACGCCGGGGCATTGAACGCCTGGGTGCTATACAATGGGCTGCCCGGCAATATCCGGCTGATGGAGTAGCCATACGGTACGCTGGCGGTGGATGGCCAGGCGGTGAATTGGGCACCGGTGCCGCTCCCCCAGCCCACCGCATCGACGATAGCGCCGCTGGCATCAAGTAGTGCAACGTACCCGGCGGTGGCCGCAAGTTTCCCGCTGTCGGTTGCTGACCCAAACGTGAGATCAGCGTCTCCAGCCCAGCCGGCATGCGCGACCAGCACGAAGCCGCCGCCCGCAATCGTGCCGTCCAGTGTGGCGAGCGGCGTAGTCGTCGCCCCGGTCGAGGATACGTAGGCAACCGTCCAGCCACGCACATCGAGCGAGTCTGCTGCCAGATTCGTGAGCTCGACGAACTCTGCTGCCGGCAGTTGATTGGCGCCCGGGCATGCCGCAGTACCGACATCGACCGAGCAGCCGCCGGTCTGTACCTCACTAATAACGAGCCGACTCGAGGTAGCCGGTGTGTCGGCTGCCGCGGCGCGCAGCAGCAATATGGGGCAGAGGGTGATGGCGGCGAGTATATAGGTGAGTCGTTTCATGCCTTCAGCTACCTCTCAGCTTTAGGCGCACTGTACGAAGCGTGCCGGAAATTGTCAAGCATAAGCAATTGTGTCGGGGCAATCTTACGTTGCTGCCGCCAGCAGCTCTATCAGATTATTCGGCCGGCTGTTCGTCGCGAAAATTGTAGTGAGTTTTACGCCATAAAACATACAGCAGCACAAGCAGAATGGTATAGGCGATGATCACGGCACCAGTCGGAAACGAGATCGCCGCCGCTGCGCCCGGCAAGCCGGCAATGAAACCAACGACGCTTGTCATGTAATGCAACAACACCAGCGCCGGCCAGCCGACCCAGTGCGCCGCCGCGGCCGGCAGTGTGATGCCCGCTACCCCTCCTGCAAAAATGAGCACCATGGTAAAAGGAATGAGCGGCAGTACCAATACATTGGCCAATAGCGCATAGGGCGAATATTGGCCGAAGGCAGAGAGCATGATGGGCAGCGTCGCCGCCTGAGCGGCAAGGGTGCTGATGACTATGTCGCGCATCATACCCACCGGCCGGCGGCCCCAAACCGTCCGCTGCACGAGTGGCGCCAGCACAATAACGCCGGCGAAGGCGGCGAACGATAGTGCCCAGCCAAGGTCACCCCACGCATACGCCGGGTCGATGAGCACGGTGATAGCCGCGGCCAGCGGCAGTAAGACCAAAGGGTGCACGGTGCGGCCGTAGTACCAGGCGGCAAGGCTTAGGCCGGTGACCAGCCCGGCGCGCACCATCGACGGGCTGAAGCCGGCAATCAGTATGAAGCTGCCGGCCAGCGCCGCCGCGGCCAAGGTGGCGATATATTTTGAGATGTTCAGGAACCGCCGCCGCGCAAAGGCGACCAAAATGGTCAGATTGTAGCCGCTGGCGACGACGGCATGCGTCAAGCCTACTGTCTTGAGCGCATCCTCGAGCGGTTGCGGCAGAGCACTGTTCTGGCCGAGCAGATACCCCGCACCCAGGCTGGCCTGCGGCTCGGGAATAGCCCGGCGGACACCACCGCTGAACCAATCCCGCAGGCGTACGCCAAGGTCGCCCGGCAGGGGGTGTGTTATATGCTCGACACCGGCATATGGCAGGCTGGCCGCAAAGCTCCCAAAGCCGTGATCGAGCGACCCGCGGAGCGTTATACTGTCACCACGCCGTACTGACACCGTCGATAGGGTGCTCGCCCAGATGGTGCCGGGCCAGTCACGTTTGTTAGCGGTGACATGCGTAAGCGTCAACCGCACGTCGCCGCCGGCGCCACGGGTAGCATCTTCGCTAACCGTACCTGTAAGCGTGACGGTGTGCCCGAACCAGGGGGTATAGGTGATGATGCGCGCCTGCTGTTCGCCGGCACCCCGCCACAAACCAAGCAGCAGGCCGGCACCCACTACGAGCGGCACCGCTGCAGCCGT
The DNA here is from genome assembly GCA_035545555.1 of Saccharimonadales bacterium (SeqCode). Lineage (GTDB taxonomy): Bacteria > Patescibacteriota > Saccharimonadia > Saccharimonadales > UBA4665 > JANWHZ01. Next base: position 6,124 of record DASZYD010000009.1, read on the forward strand.
CCGCTTGGCGCCGGCGATTGTGAGCAGTATCGCCGCCGCCAGCAGCCAGGGCATCGCGGCGAAGAGAAGCAATGGCTCACCGGCCCAGCCGGCCAGGGCTACTCCTGCTACCACGCCACCGGCAGCCCAGGCAATCAGCCACGAGCTATGCACGGTCCGCCGGTACCACCTTGCCATGGCGCGCAGTATGGCACCGCTGCTGCGGATAAACAAAACCGTCTTGCTCCAGTAGGGCTACGCCGGCAGGAGCGAGCAGTCTACGACGCCGTCGTGCGGCACGAGATCGATAAGCGCCGCGCTTGGCATGATGATTGAGCGCTCAAAGTCCGCAGCGTTAAAGCCGACCTTTTCATGTGTCTGGAGAGCTGCATCGATAAATGTATACTGGATATCCGGAAAGACGGGTCGTCCGACCGGCGGCATCTTGCCGGGCTGGATTCCACGGGCGATATGCGCCATCTCTTCGGGCGAGGCGAACCGGAAGCCGCGCAGCCCCGGTACCTGCGCTTTGAGCTGCGCCTTCAATGCCTTGGAGTCGAGCCGGTTGAAGCCAGGCATGATAATCACTGCATAGACACCGGTGCGGTCTTTGATGTCCAGCTTCACCAGCAATGCTTTCGCGCCGGTGACCTTCTCGCCCGAGGCCTCAAACCGGGCCTGCATACTCTCTTCGCTGGTCTTGCTGGGCCGGTGCGTGTACAGTGTGGCACCGTTTCCGTCGTGCACAAAGAACGCCACAATATCATCGTGCACGGTTTTGTTATCTTGGTTCATAAAGCCTAGTGTACTGTATCCACAGCAGCCTGGGGAGATGTACTACACCGAGTAGTACAGGCGGCCACGCCGCAGGCTGCCAGTACTTTCTGGGCTGGTGACCACTGTTCAGATATCGGTGCACTACCGGCCTCGCTGGGGCTGGTCAGCTGGTCGGGCGGGATGGGTTGAAGCGCCACGGTTGCTAATGCAACCGTGGCTTTACCCAAACGTCGACGGCGGACTTCTGGTGGCTCCTCCGATGACACGGGCGCATCGGCATGTACGACATGTTTGAACAGTAGGCTATAAACCGCGATATAGTGTTCGCCGCACGCTGCGAGCTGCTCGGGCGTCGGACGTTCCGGATCGAGCCGTGTTTTGCATACTAACTGTAGCGGGCACGCCGCACAAAATGATTGCTTCTCTGACATACGGTTTCTCTTAGCGTAAAAAAATCTCCCCCGGTGCCGAGGGAGATGTGTTGTGTGTACGTTGGTCTTGCTGCGCTAGATCGCCACAACCTCATCTCCCCGGCTTTCGAGGAAGCGAATGACGCAAATGAGTTGTGACATATGGTAGTTCATACCGGCGACCAATATACCCCCGAGGGGCTAGCGATGTCAAGTACCGGCGGTGCTGGGGGATGACGTGGCAGGCAGGAGCTGGTCCGGGCAACTGCCGAGGATCTGCGCCATCGCCGTATGCTCGGCGGCCGTAACCCAGAGATGATACTTCACCTTGATGGCAATCTGGCGGGCAATATAGCGGCAGCGGTAAGCTTTATTGGGCGGCAGCCAGGTCGCGGCGTCACCATCGCCTTTTTGTTCGTTGGTCGGGCCGTCAACGGCGAGAAGCTCGAGCGGGTCGTTATACAGTTGCTCGCGGGCGGCGCGCGGGAGCTGCTGCGCGCCGGTTTGCCAGGCGTCGCCGATGGCCACGACATGGTCAATCTGTACGGCAGCAGACGTGCCGACGCCGCGGGTAAAGCGGATGGACTTACCGGTGTATGGGTCCGCAAGTGTGCCGCTGAGTACGGTGCAGTCGGTGGCGGAACGGGTGCGCACATCGGTCAGATCGCGGCTGAGAATAACGTCACGCATGCTGCAACCGCCGATGTCAGCCCAATCACCGCCGAACTGTGTGCGGTCGTAGCCGGTCATCGGTGCCCGGCCTTTGACTGCCAGGGTGGCGAGCGCTGCGGCAGCAAGATCACTTTGCGTAGCGCTGCCGGCGACAACGGGCGCGGCAGGTGGCGACCGGTGCTGGTACCAAGTGCCCAGCCATGAGATGCCGGCCAGCAGCAAAGCGCAGCCGGCGGTCGCCAGCACACGCCGCAGCCGTCTACCGCTCAATCTGTTCACGCCGGCCATATATGGTATAATAACAGATAACGTCTAGTACAGAAGGAGTGTTACGAACGTATGTCCGGTCATAGCAAATGGGCGACTACGAAGCGCCAGAAAGCGGTGAAAGATGCCGCCCGCGGTGCGTTGTTTACGCGGTTAGGCAACGCTATCGCGGTGGCGGCGCGTGGCGGGACCGACCCGGACATGAACTTTAATCTCCGGCTGGCGGTCGACAAGGCCAAGGCGGCCAATATGCCGGCGGCGAACATCCAGCGCAGCATCGACCGTGTCAAAGACAAAAACGCGGCCCAGATTCAAGAGGTGTTGTATGAGGGCTATGGTCCGGGCGGCGCGGCTATTCTGGTGGCATGTGCCACAGATAACATCAACCGGACTTATCCGGAAGTCCGTCTGGCGTTCAGCAAGCACGGCGGCAACTTGGCCGAGAAAGGCGCCGTGGCGTTCCAGTTTGATCACAAGGGCCTGATCCGCGTGCAGGGCACGGGCGATGACCTGCTGCTGCAAGCACTTGATGCCGGTGCCGAGGACGCCCAAGAAGAAGACGGCGAACTGCTTGTCTACACCGTCGATACCGACCTGGCCAAAGTTCGCGATGCCCTCCGCTTACGTGGGCTGCATATTCTGGAAGCTGAGCTTACCTATGTAGCGAATACGACGGTGCATATCGGCGACCGGGAGACGTCCGAAAAGATCATGCGGCTGATGGATGCGCTGGACGACGTAGACGACGTCACCGACACCTACGTCAACTTCGAGATTCCCGACGAGTTCGTAAAAGACTGACCGGCCTTGCAGGGCGCCAGCGCACGCTATACTAAGGGCAGTATG
>DASZYD010000010.1:0-23830 GCA_035545555.1 Saccharimonadales bacterium (SeqCode)
AAACAAATCCAGCGTAACAAGAAGAATGCCCGGACCGTCGACATCAAACAGATGCGCTTCGGTCTGAAGATCAGCGGACACGATTTGGGCGTCAAGCTCAGCAAGGTCAGCGATTTTCTGGCTGCCGGCCATAAGGTAAAGATCACCATCGTTTACCGCGGACGCGAGCTCGCCCATCGCGACATCGGCTTCAAGCTCGCCGATAAGGTCATCGCGGATTTTGGCGATCAAATCATCGTCGACCAGATGCCACAGTTCGCCGGCAAGCAGTTGAATTTCGTAATCCGGAGCAACCCCGCCAGCCGCAGTCGCCAGACAAGCAGCCCATCTGCATCGTCGCCGGAACAAGTAGAGTAGATCAGGAGGAACCATGCCAAAACTGAAGACCCACAGCGGTACGAAAGACCGCGTCCGCATCACCAAAAACGGCAAGATGCGCGTTGGCCACCCAAACATGAACCACTTTTTGCAGAAGAAAAGCGGCGGGCGCAAGCGCAGCTTGAGCAAGCTGACTACCATCGGCGGCAGCAATGCGCGCCTGCTTAAGAAACGGTTAGGAGTATAGCCATGCGCGTCAAGCGAGGTGTTATCAGCCACCAACGGCACCAAAAGATCAGAAGTGCGAACAAGGGCAGCACGCACCCAAACCGGGTGAGCGTAAAGCGTGGCCGCCAGACAATTATTAAAGGTCTGCAGTTCGCGTACCGCGATCGCCGCAACCGCAAGCGCAGCTTCCGGGAGCTGTGGAATACACGCATCAATGCGGCGGCCCGCCTGCACGAGACTACCTATAGCCGCCTGATGGCCGCGCTGAAAGCCGCCGGCATCACTCTGGACCGCAAGGTGCTGAGCGAGCTGGCCGTCAACGAGCCGAAGGCCTTTGAAGCCGTCGTCAAAGCAGCCAAGAAGTAGCTGCGGCAGTGTAGCTATCTAAAAACTCCCGCCTTGAGGCGGGAGTTTTTAGTAGGCCAGCATATCTGTAAGCCGGGTTCTGTCGGTGCCCTGAAGACACCGGCTAGCCATCTATCTAGTCGCAGCGTTGCCGCCGCGATCGAGCGGGTTATCATCGGCCACTTGACGGGACGCCAGCGTTTATACGCGAAGTGGCCTCCTTGCAGCGGACAGGGTTTACCTCCCGGCATTGTCACCAATGCCGGCTGCGGGTTCTTGCCCCGCTCGTTTCACCCTTACCTACGCCCTTACGAGCACAGGCGGTTTCGTTTCTGTGGCACTTTCCCTGGGATTGCTCCCGGTTGCTGTTAGCAACTGCCCTTCCCTATGCTGTCCGGACTTTCCTCGTGCTCATCACACGCGGCTAGCCGATATTCTGGCTACAGCATTGATTATAGCACCTTTTATGCTTAAGAGCGAGATATTGCAGCATCCGGACGCGGCGTGGACATAAGGTCCACGTCCTGCTGCGCATCAAGTGCGCGGTTTACCGCTGTGTCCGCCGGTTTGTTCAACTCGCGCGGCACCTGAGTAAAACTGATCTGTTTAAAGGCAGCTGACAGCTGTTTGAGACTATCATGAATCGGCCAGAGATCACGGTTTTTGACCTTAAAAATGCCATTCATCTGATTGATGACCAGCAGGCTGTCCATATACACGTGCACTTCGCGCGCGCCCATGGCCTTAGCCGTCTCAAGCGCCAGCTTTAATGCAGTATATTCGGCCTGATTGTTGGTGGTCACGCCGAGGTAGACGCCTCTACGCGCCAGGACCGTGCCCTGCTCATCGTACACTACATAACCGCTCGCCGAGGGGCCTGGATTGCCGCGAGAGCCGCCATCGGCATACACCACCACTTTTTCGATTGGCGGTGCCCGGCGTACTGCCGATGGGTTCGGTGTAAAACGAAAATGGAGAATCTTTACCGGCGTGTCCCAGGTAACACGTTCACCGTAGTAGTGGCGATAGGTGCCCAGCATGGCTTCACGCGAGACGAACGCCTCGTGACCGGCCATATCGGCCGCCGTGATTTTGCCAAGCGGCTTCTCGAGCACTTCATCGATGATCGCAGTACCGATGGTCACCCAGCTGCTTGGGGTAGTTGGGTCGACTTTGTCAATCAGCGCTACCTGGTCACCGACCGATAAGTCCTTATCATCAAACAGGCGCCATGTGCTGGTCTTGGTACCGGCGATGACTGCTTCGGCAAGCTGGTGGTCAAGCTTGAGGCTTTTCATATAGTGTAGGTATTATGGCATGAGAGAGGCTGGATAGAAAATGCGGCCATAGACCTAGCCCTGGCGGATAGGTTATGATATTAGATAAGCATGAGGGGTACCATGATGCGTGGCAGCACAGGGGTGACGTGGGGCTGGTCGGTAAATGCCGTTGCTCGGGTAGGGCTACTGCGCTGTGTGCTGGCCGTACTGGTTGCGACGCTTTGCGGCACGACGCCGGTAATCGCCAGCGCGCTCACCCCCATCTCGCAAGGATTCTTAACCAAGAGCGCACCGCCTATGGGCACCATCGTCAGCCTGGACAAAAATTCGACCGATTATGTAAGTCCGGCTACCGTCGAGACAGGTAACGGTATCCTCGGCGTGGTCATTCAGGGCAACAATTCTCTGCTCACGGTTTCTGACGGCAAGACGAACCAGGTGCAGGTCGCTACCAGCGGCGTCGTGCCTGTGCTGGTATCGGATATCAATGGCGATATTAGTGCCGGCGATGAAATCACCGCCTCGCCTATCAACGGCGTCGGCATGAAAGCAACCACGAACGCTAAGGTCGTCGGCGTCGCCCAAAATGACCTAAAGACCAGCAGCAATAATCAGACGCAGGCGTACACCGACAAACAGGGGCACAAGCACACGGTCTTGCTCGGCCAGGTACTCGTGCAGGTTAATGTCGCATATTACTATCGGCAGCCCGATAAAACCATCGTTCCCCAGGCCATCCAAAACCTGGCAAATGCCCTAGCCGGCAAGCCGGTCGACTCGCTGCCGATCATCATCAGCATGGCTATCTTTATCGTGACCATTGTGATCATTGTGACCATCATCTACTCAATGATCCACAGCAGCATCATATCGGTGGGGCGGAATCCGATGTCCCAGGCGGCAATCTACCGTAACCTGATGCAGCTGTCGGCTCTGGTCGTAGCGACGCTCGGCGTTGCGGTCGTGTCCATCTATATGGTACTGACGAGGTTTTAGATGAGCGGAACCGTTTTTTTGCAGGCATTTCTCATCTTTGACGTGTTCCTGGCCGGTGCACTTGTCACCCTTGCTATACAGCATGCCCACGCACATTTCCACGCCCGAAGAGAGGTATCATCGCAGGCACCGGCTGTTACCGAACCACTGCCTGACGATATCCGCCGGCAAGTCGTGCAGGCATCTGAGGCACAATTCAAAGCCACATTGGAACACTTCGGCGTACAGCTGCAACGCGACCTGGCTACCACCGCAGCTTCTATAAACAAACTGCTCGGCCACATGGGCGCAACGGTGGTAGGCGACGAACTGGAGCGCTATCGCGTCGATCTCGAGAAGCTGCACCAGCAGGCAGCGGCAAACGTGACGGCAATCCATACTGGCCTCGCCGCGCATGAAACCGAGCTAAAGGCTAAGATGGCAGCCGAACTGGAAGCTGAAAAGCAGCGGCTCATCAAACAGCTCGACACCAAGCTGGCCGAAGCCGTTTCGGCCTTCCTGGTAGAGACGCTGCAGCACGAAGCGGACCTAGGCGCGCAAAGCGCCTATCTGATGGCAATGCTGGAACAGCATAAAGACGAGCTGATGAAAGGGGTGGATGATGGCGCAACTCCAACTGCCCGCTAACATCATCTCGCCACAAGATGTCCAAGCGACCATCCTCGATGTTCGCCGCTATGCCCAGTGGGTCTCCTACGCCCTCACGAAACGGCGGACAAATGGTGCCGATGCCGAGCTGGCTGAGGCACCGGTCATTTCGCCGGCCGCCGCGGCAGTGGTGCAATCGTGGGCCAATGGCAAGCCGGCAACGCAAGCGACCTTGGACGAGCTGATCGCAGCTCTACAAGCCTTTGCTGCAGCCGCACCTCACCTCACCATCACCTTGGCGGCGCTGCCGCCACGGACATTGCGCCAAAGCCTGCTGGCCTGGTGCCGGCAGCATGTCGGGCCCGACGTATTAGTGACGTTTACGGTTGACTCTTCCCTCTTAGGCGGCATGGTCGTACGCTACGGCAGCCGGATATTCGACTGGTCATGGCGCCGGCAGATTTTGGCCGCACAGGATGCATTCCCGGAGGTACTGCGTCGTGTTTGATAACCAAACATTTCAGAAGCTGGTCGAGGCGAATAATCTTACCGGCGAGGTCGTTGCCACGAACAGTTTTATCATCGAGGTAAAAGGCCTGGAGGGTGTACGGCTCGGTACGCAGGTCTTGTTCGAGGACGGACAGCGCGGGTTTGTACGCGAAGCGCACGGTGACCGCGTTATTTTATTCAACATCGACTCCGAGGAGATGGAGCCCGGCACGCTGGCGGTAGTAGAAAACGATGTCTTACGTGTGCCGGTCGGCAAGGGTTTAATCGGCCGGGTCATCACACCGATGGGGCAACCGGTGGATGGCAAGGGTGCCATCATGGCTACCGAGACGTCAGGCATTTTCAACCCCGCACCGGGGATCATGGCCCGCAGTATGCTGAATGAGCAGCTGGCCAGCGGCGTGGCCGCGGTCGACATGTTTTTCCCCGTGGTGCTGGGCCAGCGCATCGCCGTTTTGGGCGACAGCAAGTCCGGCAAAAGCACGTTCCTCAGCCAGCTGAGCGCACAGCAGGCAGGTACCGACCGTGTCGTGGTATATGTACTGATCGGCAAGCGCCGCGTTGATATCGAAGCACTGTTGGCCGGCCTGCAGGCTTCCGGTGCGATGGAGCATACCATCGTCGTGCTGGCTGATATTTTCGATTCGCTCACGCTGTCCTATCTTGCGCCCTACGCTGCCTGCGCCATGGCTGAGCACTTGTGGTACGGTGGCCAAGATGTGATCATCATTTACGACGACCTCTCCAGCCACGCCGAAGCGTACCGCCAGCTGTCATTGCTCCAGGAAGTTGATCCTGGCCGCGACTCATACCCGGGCGACATCTTCTACGCCCATTCATCACTGTTGGAACGCGCCGGCAAGCTCAAAACGACCAATAAAACGCTGACGGCGCTGCCGGTAGTGCTCACACCCAACGATGATATTACTGCTTATTTGTCGACCAGTATCATGTCCATCACCGACGGGCAGATCATTTTTGACCTGGGCGTTTTCCGTCAAGGTGTACGACCGGCCGTCAATGCCGGCCTCAGCGTGTCGCGCGTCGGCGGCCAAGCGCAAACGGTGCGCCAAAAACGGTTGTCCGGCACGCTCTTCAAGAAGCTCGCCGCGTATCATCAGGCCGAGGAGTTCTCCCACTTCGGTTCGTCGCTTTCCAAAAGCGCCGGCATCGACCTCAAACTCGGTAAGCAAATCTACCAGGCACTCAAGCAGCCGCCCGAGGAGCGTTTTTCGCTCGCCGAGCAACAGCTGATTCTGGAGACCATTTTGCTCGGCGCCGGCACTGTCGACATAGACGTGGCCGGCCTCAAAACTGCGGCGCGCAGCGTCAGCGCCCAAGTCAAAGACGAGAAAGACTTCGACCGGCTTGAGGCCGGCCTGCTCGAACAGCATACTGTTGCCCCACCTGCCAAACCAGCCTCGGCTCCGACCGCGCCAGACACTACACCGCCATCGGCTGCCACCAAAACCGACAAGCCAGCTACATCCAAAGACGGGCCGGAGAAAAAGGCATGAGACGCGCCAGCACCATCCAGAAAGAAACCGAACAGATCACCACTATCGAGGACCTGACTGACGTGTTCGAGAGCATTGCCAGTACCAAGATCGCCAAGATTAAGACGAAAGTTGAGCTGTCCAAAGAGTTCTTCCGGCTGCTCTGGCAGCGCTACAGTTCCATCCGCTTCGACGACAAGCAGATCACCAACCGCAGCGAAGACGTCACGAACGGCCGTAAAGCATTTGTCATTATCTCCGCCGAATCGGGCCTGAGCGGCGACATCGACCTGCGCCTCGTCGAAACGATGCTGCAAAGTTACGACAAAACCACCACCGACATCGTGGTCCTGGGCAGCCACGGCGCGCAACAGCTCAAGCAACGCGGCGTACCATTCATCCGCTACTTCCAGGTGCCGGAAAGCGATGCGTATATTGATGTCAGCCCCGTCATCAAAGCCGTTGCCGCCTATTCCGCCATAACCGTATACTACGAAGAGTACGTGTCGCTTGGCGTGCAGGACATCAAAACCATTGACCTCGTCGCCAATATGCGTGCCCTGAGTGCCGGCGCGGATGCAGATGAAGACGTCATGACCGTACGGGACACGATTTTTGAGCCTTCGCTTGATGAGATCGCCGACGAAATGGAGCTAACGATGATGACCCTTGTGCTCAGCCAGACAATTTTGGAGTCGAGCCTGGCGCAAGATGCCAGCCGTTTTAACGCCATGGCTGTCGCCAAGAAGCGCGCCACCGAACTCGTCAGCTCCTATCTGCTGGAATACCACCGTGCCAAACGCTCCGAGAGCGACCGCCGTCTGCGCGAGGTCATGGTAAGCCTCAAGAAAAAGAAACGGACGAGGGTACGCTAATGACTGCGACTACTGATACCGCGAAAGATTACGTCGGCGTCATTCACAGCCTGTGTGGCCTGATGGCCGAGATCGAGATTGTTGGCGAACGGCCCGAGAAGAAAGAACTTCTGCTTGTCGATAACCACCCCGACATCTTTTTGGAGGTGCATTTCTTTCGCGCCGGCAACGCGGTATGCGTCAACCTCACCAATAGCCCCGAGCTTCGTTGTGGCCAGGCCGTACGGCGCAGCCATCAAAAAGTCAGCGTGCCGGTCGGGCCGCAAACCCTGGGCCGCGTCTTTAACGCTCTCGGCCAGCCGCTCGACGAAGGCCCCCAGGTGCCGGATAACCGCCGCGCCATCAGCCAGGCCAGCGGTGTGAAGCATTACCGCAAAACGCAAAAAATGGAGCTGCTGCAGACCGGCCTGAAGGTCATAGACTTCCTCACGCCCTTTGTGAAGGGTCGCAAAATCGGCATCGTTGGCGGCGCCGGCGTCGGCAAGACCGTACTCACTATGGAGATGATCCACAACGTGACGCAAAGCAGCAGTGCCAACAAAGGCCTGTCTATCTATTGCGGCGTCGGCGAGCGCATCCGCGAGGGCAATGAACTGTACGAGACGCTGAAAGAAACTGACGTACTCAAAAATACGGTGATGTTCTTTGGCCAGATGGACGCTACCCCCGCCATTCGCTCGATGGTCGGCCCGGCAGCGGCAACGGCCGCCGAATATTTCCGCGACGAAGAAGGCCGCGACATTCTCTTCTTCGTTGACAATATCTACCGCCACATTCAGGCCCTCACCGAATTATCGACCAACCTCGGTCTCATCCCTTCCGAGGGAGGCTATGCGCCTACGGTGTTCTCGGAGCTCCGCCGCCTGGAAGACCGCCTCAGCTCTACCGAGCAGGGCTCCATTACTTCCGTCCAAGCCGTCTACATCCCTGCAGACGATCTGAGCGATCCGGCCGTGCAAGCTATCTCACAGCAGCTCGACTCGGTGCTGGTTCTGTCCCGCGCCATCGCCGAAAGCGGCATCCGCCCGGCTGTCGATCTGCTTAAGACAACCTCTTCCCTGCTCACGCCGCAGATCGTTGGCGAACGGCACTATCAGTTGGCGGGCAAAGTGCAGGCCATCATGCAAAAATATGAGTCGCTCAAGAATATCATCGCCATCGTCGGCGAAAATGAACTCTCGCCGGCCGACCGCACCGATTATCAAAATGCCAAAAAGCTGATTGACTTCTTCTCCCAGGATTTTGCGGTAGCCGAGCATCTAACAGGTAAGCCGGGCCAATATTTTACCCTGGAGCAGACGCTCGACGGCATCGAACAGATCCTCAGTCCTCGGCCCGCCGGTGCGCAACCGGTAGCCGCCGGCGGCACCGCGCCAGCTGCACCGCCACAATCGGCTGCGCCGCCGGCGGCACAGCCACACGCCGCAGCCGCACCAAGCGCAACACAATCACCTGTCCATGAAACAACATAACGATCCGCCACAGCTAACCGTTATCGCCCGGGCACCATTCTACGTATACTACGAGGGTCCGGCCGATATGGTATCGGCCGCCAACAAGGTCGGCCCGTTTGATGTACTGCCCGGCCACGCTGACTTTTTTTCGGTCATGACCCCTGGGCAAGTTACTATCGAGACTGCTGGCGGCTTGGTGCAGTTCGCCATTACCAATGGCATCGTCGCCGTCCGGAATGATGAAGTAATGCTCTTTGTCAATATGTGATACATATCACGATATCGTGGCGGAAACCAGCCGGATAGTACTACATGCGCTGTTAATCGACAACCAGGTAATCAAAGCCATGGCCGCCGGCAGACAGCGAGCCGGTCAGGCCGATACTAAAACCAGTCGCACTACGGTTAACATACACGACGCCGTTCGCTCCGCCGCCGATGGCAGTCACAAGAACATGAGGTGTCTCGCCATACGGCGAGCGGAATGTCAGATTCACCAGGATACCGCTGCCCGCGCCAACGCCGGCATTGACCGCGATCGTGCCTGCGGCATCACTGCCACTAACCGATACCGTGCCGCTCGAGCCAACCGCCGGCCCCGCGCTAACGCTTGGCGCCGATCCGGTTGTAGCAATATGCCCGCCAATAGTCAGCGTACTCGTAGATGTTAGGCTACGCGCCGTGAAGCCACCGGCTGTCAGCGTACCGCCAACCGTCAGGTCGCCACTGACATTTACATTATTATTCACGGTCAAAAGTTTGGCGAGCGTTACGGCGCCCTGCAGCTGCGTCGTCCCAGTCACCAACACATTCTGACGCACGCTGAGGTTCGTCACCGTGCCATCACCGTTTACTTCGAGGCTGCTGAGCGACGTCTTGCCCGCCTCCAGCTGTGTGAGGCTGGCGTCCGCCGCCGTAAATTTGCTGCTCAGCTTCAGTTGGCCGGCGATGCTCGTGTCGCCGGCGATAGTCACGCCGCCGCCGAATTGCGTATTCGGGCCGATGGTCAGCTGGATGCCGGAATCGCCTACTGCCTCCCGGTCAACGCCCAGCTTATCCAGCACGCTCTGATTGATGGTCACTTGGCCCTGGTCAATCTGCGCCTGCTTGGATTGATTATGGATGATAACCCCGATCACCACAGCGTTAACGCCCAAAATCAACGCCACCACCGCAAGCCCGATAAATGTCGCCTTATGGCTTGGCCGGTAGGCGTGGCGCCGGGATTTGTTGTTCGGCGTAGATTGCAGTGGTGCTTGCGGCGCGGCACTGTCACCATCGGCCGAAGGTGCAGTGCCGTCAGATCGGGGTGCCAGAACTTCCGGCGCCGGCGCGTTATCCATATATACCCATCCCGTTACCTCTTGGTAGTATACCGCTCGCACTTGCCTTCGGGCAAACACCGCTGTCGTCATAAGCGGTTTGCAAATTCACACCTCTTCAACAACAATACATACTATATGTACCGGCGGATTCTTGCGGCAGGCATCGTCATAGCAGGCTGCTGTTGCCTTATCGTAGCCAGCGCGTCGGCTGACGAGCCGCTCCGGTCGGCCCATTTCCAGATCGACGAAAGCGTTGTCGGCGGCAGCGGGCTCACCCAGGAAAGTTCCCCCAACTACCAGGCCGGTGAGGTCATCGGCGATATCGGCATCGGCAACTCGGCCTCATCCGGCTACCAGGTCAGTGCCGGCTATGATACTACCGGCAACCCGGCGCTCACGTTCGTGGTCGACGGAGCCGACACGAGCTTTGGCGGCTTCAGCCCCAGCGCCGCGGCTACCGCTACCGCCACCTTCACCGTCATTGACTACACCAGCTATGGATATGTGATCCAAGTCGTTGGCGACCCGCCGAGCAATGGCAGCCACACCATCAGCGCCATGGCTACCACCGGCGCTTCAGTGCCAGGCACCGAGCAGTTCGGTATGAATGTCGTTAAGAATACAAACTTTTGCGGCAGCGGCTGCGATGTGGGCGCCAACCCGGACTACGGGCAGTTCGGCGCGACATCGGCCGGGCCGACCGCCAACTACGATACGCCGAATATGTTCCGCTACGTCAGCGGCGAGACCATCGTGCAATCGCCGAAAAGCTCCGGCGCCATCACCTACACCATCAGCTACATCATCAACGTTACCAGCCTCACGCCCGGCGGCCACTATGGCAGCAACCAGTTCCTCATCTGTACCGGTACGTATTAAGGTACGTGTGGATAACTATTGACCAGCGCATAATGCTCATGGTACAGTCGACGTATAAACTATAAAAATAAAAAGAATAAAGAGATAGGCAGCAATGGTAATCCAACAGCGCAAACTCACTAGGATAGTAAGTGGTGCCACTGCCCTCGTTGCGGTTGCCGGCTTAGCGACGCAGGTGCTCTTGTCGAGCAGTGCAGCAGCGGCACAGATCACTAATCGCAGTCTCACCCTGGAGGCCGGTGCAACTGATGGCGGTTCCAAGCCAGGTGGCACTGTCAAACACCTGTTTACGTTCACTATTTCGAACCAAACGATTGGCTCAATAGAATTCCAGTATTGCACAACCGCGGCGAGCGTACCGGGCGGCACAGGCTGCGTCGCACCCGGATCCGGTGGCGGTACGAACGTGCCGGTAGACACCCATAGCGCGGCCTTGGGCACTATGACCGGCATCACCAACTGGAACACCGTGACCCCAGTGCAAGGCGCTGACGATGCGGCAGACACCATATACAATGCGATTATTGTAAGCCGGGCGGTAGCTGCGAATGCAAGCGGCGCAATCAGCGTTGAGCTTACAAATATCGTAAACCCCGGCCCTGCACAGACATTCTTTGTGCGCATTAGTACATATGCCTCAACAGATGGAAGCGGCCCCGCTACGGATGCGGGCACCGTCGCGGCAGCAACGTCCGATCAGATCAACCTAAGCGGCACGATGCCCGAATCACTTGTTTTCTGCGCCGGCGCAACCGTGAGTACAACTGGTGGTGTGCCAGACTGTAGCACGATCACGACTGGTGACGTCAGCTTCGACCGGCTCTTTTCGCCGACCGACACGGCTACGGCGACCTCGCAGATGGCGGCCTCAACCAATGCAACACTGGGGTACGCCATCACAGTAAACGGGCCTACGCTCACGTCTGGCGCGAACACCATTGCCGCCATGTCTGGCGCTGGCGGCACTGCCACCGGCAGTGTCCATGGCCTTAGCCAATTCGGCCTTAACTTGGTGAAGAACGCCGCCTTCTGCTCGACCGGCTGTACGCTCCCCAACCACGACCTAGGCGCCAACGTCACTACGGGAACCGGCAACTATAACGGTGCTGCGGCTACCAATTACAATACTGCGGCAACCTTCAAGTTCGCCAGCGGTGATGTCGTAGCCAACAGCGCGACCTTGGCAACCGACGCACAGATTTTTACGGTCAGCTACATTGTGAACGTACCCGGCAGCCAGCCGGCCGGCACGTACACGAGCACGCTGACATACATTTGTACGCCGACATTCTAGAGATATCCACACGCGCAACGCGGTAATGTTTTGACTTGACGTAAATGCTCATGCTACTATTTGCGCATGAGTGTGAGTGCGAGACGATTGCCCTTTCTATTGGTAGGTGCGCTTCTGGCGATCGGCTTGATCAGCATGGTGCTGCCTGCCAACGAGGCCTTAGCGGCCGACCTGACAAGCCGGAGCTTAACGTTGCAAGCCGGTGCGACAGATGGCGGTTCTCAGCCCGGAGGGGTAGTAAATCACCTATTCTCATTCACTATCCCGACAGCAGGTGCTATATCTTCCATCAAATTCCAATACTGCACAACGGCCGATATAGACATAGGCGGTGCTTGCACGACGCCGCACGGCTTAGTTACTACGTCCGCGACACTGGGCACACAGACCGGCGTGAGCTTTACTAGTTTGGTAAACACGACCAATGGCGCGCCCTACCTCACCGCGGTTTCGCCTATAACCATCGTGACGAGTGGCGGCAGTGCAAATAACGTTGTCTCTTTCCAGGTCCGGAGTGTCACGAACCAAGACGTCAATGCGGCCAACTGCGGCGGCGCGGCGAACTGCACGTTCTATGTACGCATAAGCACCTACAGTTCCACTGATGCTACCGGCACGCCTGTCGACAGCGGCACCGTTGCGGCCAGCACTTCGACACAGATCGTACTAAGCGGCACAATGCCCGAATCGCTCATTTTCTGTGCCGGCCACACCATCAGCGTTAATGGCGGCGGCGTGCCCGATTGCTCGACGGCTACCTCTGGCAGCATCAACTTCAACCAGCTCTTCTCGCCGACCGATACCGCATATGCGACGTCACAGATGGCGGCTTCAACGAACGCGACGTCAGGATACGTTATCACCGTGACTGGCCCGACGCTGACATCGGGCAGCAATACCATACCTGCCGTTGGCGGTACGGCCGCGGCCAGCGCTACCGGCACCGGGCAGTTCGGCCTGAACCTTGCAGCCGATACGGCAGTGCCTACGAGCGGCGCCAACCAGGTGACGCCGGCAAGCGCTACGGTCGCTCCGGCGCCGAATGCCAGCAATTATAGGGGTACGCCCGCGGCTACCGGTGGCTCCGCGCCCTATTCCACCAATTTCGCCACTGGCGGTAATGCCGCCACAGCACTGTTCGCCTTCACTGCCAGCACACCGAATGTCGTGGCGGCCAGCGACTTTAATAACTCACTCGGGTATGGTGACGGCACTGGCCATCCAACCGACGCCCAAATCTTCACTGCCACGTACATGGTGAACGTATCCGGTAGCCAGCCGGCCGGTACATATACCAGTACGCTAACGTATATTTGTACGCCAACATTCTGACATGAAAAAACTGCATCACATTTTGGCGGTGGGGTTCGTCCTCACCAGTTGCGGTCTACTCTCTTGCGCACCGTTCGCTATGGCTGCTACGACGACTAGTAATCCAGGCAGCGGACAGGCACTGGAGATAGCACCACCACTCATCACCCTCACTGCCAATCCCGGGCAAACGCTCAAGACCAACATCGAGCTCCGCGATGTCGCCGACACAAGCCTACTGGTAACCAACGAAATAAACGACTTCGTAGCCAACGGCGAAGACGGCACGCCTAAGATCTTGACCGGCGATGACAGCAATAACCCATACACGCTCAAAGCCTGGGTTACACCGCTGCAGGCCATCACACTGCAACCGCACCAGATCGAGACATTACCCGTAACTATCTCTGTACCGACCACGGCAGCACCTGGCGGTCACTATGGCGTTATCCGTTTTAGCGGCACGCCGCCTAACCTAAAAGGACAGGGCGTTTCCCTCTCTGCCAGCATTGGCGCCCTGGTCTTACTGACAGTGAACGGCAAGCTAACCGAGCATATGTCCGTACAGGAATTCTCGGTCAACGGCGGCAACGGCAAAGCCGGCAGCCTGTTTGAGGCCACACCGCTCACCTTTGTCGTGCGGCTCAAAAACAGCGGCAACGTGCAAGAGGAACCAACCGGCTACGCCACGATCACCGACATGTTCGGAAAGCCGGTGGCCGGTGTTAATATCAACGTACCGCCGCGCAATGTGCTGCCGGATAGCATCCGCCGTTTTACGGGTATGCTGGATAAGAGTGTCATTGGTGATAAGCATCTGTTTGGCCGGTACCATGCCGTCCTAAAGATGACCTATGGGACCACCAGTAAACAGACGCTGACGGCCAGCGTGTACTTCTGGGTTATCCCATATCGGCTCATCGGCATCGTGGTAGCTGCACTGATTATCGGCTTCTTCCTCCTGGCGTTCCTCATCAAGCGGTACAACCGGCACATTATTGCCCGCTCGCAAACTCGCAGACGATAGGCTGGGTCATCCGCCACATCAGGCAAGACGCTAGTGTATACTTAGGCTTGTGCACGACTGGTTAAAACTCAGCCACCACTCCTATAGCGGCCAGCTGCGGCCCCACGAGCATACTTCCTACCTGCCGCTCGCGGCCCTGACGCTGTTAACGGGCATTGTTTTGGCTGCCTTTTCGGTGTCTACATTGACGGCGGCGGATCACCCGGCTCCGGGGGCCAATTCTATTGGTCTAACCGGCACCATGCCGGCACCCGCTCCAACGGTGGCGGCTACCATTGCCGAACCGACGAATGGACAGGCATTCAGCGACTCTCCGATAACCATAGCCGGCACCTGCCCCGACAACACACTGGTAGAAATCTACAAGAACGATATCTTCGGCGGCTCAAGCCCGTGCCAAAACGGGAAGTTCTCGCTGCAAGTTGACCTGATGCTCGGCAAGAACACACTGCTGGCCCGCGTGTACGACGACCTGAACCAGCAAGGACCGGACTCTAATACAGTGGACGTTACGTACAACTTCGTACCGCCACAGGGCTCACCGCTGGCCGCACTCAACCTCACCAGCCAACAGCTACTGCTAAACACTGATGCGGTATTCCGCGGCATATTCCCCGGCCAGACCGTTGAAATCCCCATCAGCATCGTCGGCGGCGTAGCACCATTTGCCGTAAGTATCGACTGGGGGGATGGAAAAACGCAGGTTATACCACGCGGGGACAACACCGCCTTTACGGCGACACATAGCTATACCAAGCCCGGCGTCTTTGCGGTGACGATTCAGGTAACAGACAGCGTCACACGGGTTGCCTTTCTCCAGGTTGCCACCATCGTGAATGGCCAGCCGAGTGTCACCGGCAGTACTGCCACCGGCACGACGCCAAAGGCAGCCAACGAGCTCCTCGTCTTGTGGCCGCTTTTTGCCGTTGCTGCCACAGCTATCATCAGTTTCTGGTTGGGCGAGCGGCGCGAAAAACGGCTCCTGCTCCACGCCATGCCGGCGCACGCTTGACGGATTCCCAAAAAACTGCTTGGCAAAAGTCTGGGTACTGCTTATGATTAAGGAGGTGGAATGTACGCTGGGGACAGAGTGCCCGAGCGTGGTTTCGCTGTAACCTAACACCAAATCAAACAAATACAAACAGCATGAGCTTACGCTCACGAAACGTTTTTCGGTGGCTCCTCTGCACCACCCTGATAGGGTGTGGTGTTGTGGTACCTTTGTTTGTGTTTCGGACCGCCCATGCGACCGCAGGTATTAACCAGCAGATCAACTTCCAGGGACGGCTGCTGACCGGCGAAGGCGCGGTAGTGCCCGACGGCAGCTATAATATCGAGTTTAAGATCTATCAGGACGGCGACGGACAGAGCACCAACGATGCGACCGGCTCTCCGGCGGGTACACTGAAGTGGACTGAGGATTATCTCAATGCAAACAGCCAAGGTGTGGTAGTACAAAACGGCTACTTCTCGGTACAACTTGGCTCCATCACGCCATTCGGCTCAAATATAGATTGGAACCAGGGTACGCTGTGGCTTTCGCTCAACATCGGCGGTACCGGCGGTGCCTGTACGCCATTCTCGGGCTGCTCGCCGGATGGCGAGATGTTGCCCATGAAACGTTTGGCGGCTTCCCCCTATGCGCTGAACTCAGGCGAGCTAGGCGGGTTGACGAGCGCGCAATTCGTGCAGCTGGCACAGGGCGTACAAACTGACGCAAGCGTGAATACCACCAGCATTTACCTGAACAAAACGGGCGGTGGCAATTTCCTGGATCTGCAATCCAGCGGCAACGATGCGTTTGTTCTGAGCAACTCGGGTGACATTTCATTCGGCGCCAACGCCAATCACACCATCGCGGTAGCGCAAGCGGGCGCCGGCATAGCCGGCAAGAGCCTGACGATTACCGGCGGTGCAGCCGGTACCGGCAGTACGGTTGTCGGAGGAGAGCTCATTCTCCAAGGCGGTGCGGGCAGCGGCACGGGTGCGAGTGGCAGTGTGGTCGTGAAGTCGAATGGCAGCAACAGCACCGGGGCGTTCCAGGTACAGAATGCCAGCGGCGTTGCTCTCTTAGCCGTAGACACTGCCGGCGGCACACTAACGGTTGACGCCAGCGGCGATAGCGGCTCACCGAATATCGTAACCATCAATGCGCCGACGAACTTCAGCGGTAACTGGCTTACCTTAGCAGAAAACGGCACGTCATACCTATCGGTTGGGTCGGTGAATAACGGCGGGTACTATGAACCGGAGTTCACGGCAGCCGGCGGCAACCCGCAGGGTCAAGCCATCAGCTTTGGCAATGCCAATGGCAGCTTCCGCGTCGTGCCGTTCGTCGACGGGTATACCTACTTCCAGAGCAGTCAGGGCAATCTGCAGTTCAGCGGCAGCAACGGCGCGCAGGGTGGCAATGCAGTCTTTAACTTCGCAGATACAGAACTGAGCGGACGGTTCGGCGTCGGCGTACTGCCCATAGCGGGCGACGGTGCGATTACCATTCATGATGCGACCGCCCCGCCCTCCACGAGCTCGGGCGACTTTGCGCTTGGCTACTCCGGCAGCTACGCATGGCTTCAGTCCTACGGCAACTCACCGTTAGAGGTCAATCCGCTGTCAAACAGTGTTATTATCGGCAACACCACCAGCGCTTCAGCAGTTACGATCCAGGCCGGCACCGGCGGTATCGTGTTGGGCGCCAGCAATGTTGCCAATACCATCCAGATCGGCAGCACATCGCTCAGCAGCGGCACACAGACGATCAGCATCGGCACCGGCAACACGGCAGGCGGCACGACCAATGTCACTATCGGCAGTGCGAGCGGTGCGAGCGGTGGCACGACAACGCTGCAAGCAAAAGGTACGATTGTCCTTAGCACCAACGGCGTCACGCGCGGCACGTTTGACACCAGCAACAGCCTGTACCTCGGTAACGGCCTTACCGCGGCGGTGCCGAACGACTTTACCATCCAGGGCACAGGCAGCGCTGCTACGGCTATTGCCGGCGGGAGCATTATCATTCAGGGCGGTAACGCAACGGTCGGCACGGCGAACGGCGGCAATCTGACACTCAGCGGCGGTGCGGGTGCCGGCAGCGGAACAAACGGCCTCGTCATTCTCACTACCCCGACCTTCCAAACGGCCGGCACGCAGACTTGCGCGAGCAACTGCACGGTCAATACAGCCGATGTGAATAGTAATGGTGTCGTCGTTATCGACGCGACCGACCCTGGCGTAACCGTAACCTTGGGTAACCCCGGCATTGCCGCAACGTATGGTCGTATCATTTACGTTACAGCGGCAAACGGCTCTGATGACTTTACACTGGAAGTAAACGGCGGCGGCGTGGGTAACGACATCGCCATGCGCTCCAACACCACGGCTACGATGGTATGGGGACCGGGCGGATGGACGGCGGCCGGCGCATCGAGCTCCACGACACTCCAGGCGGCATACGACAACACGCTCACCAGCGCCGGCGGTGCTGAGCTGATTGTTTCGGAGTCCAGTAACCATGACGGCCTGACGATCCGCGACAGCGCCAGCGACCCCGTCAGCGGCAACGGTAACGGCACGTTGCTTGAGGTACAGTCGGCCTCTGCAGCACAGCTGTTTTCGGTAGACAGTAACGTGACCGATTACTCGACCGACGGCGGTGCCGAGACCGAAAATGACGGCACGCCCAGCGTATTCCCCGCCGGTACGTGGGCCAAAGCCGGTAATGCCGGTGTGAGTGTCAGCCGCTATACCACCGCCGGTAACAATATAGCCACCGGCCAAGCCTCTGTCGCTATAACGACAACCACACATGCGAATGATGGCGTTAGTGACACATTAAGTGCTGCTCTTACGGCCAACCTGCAGTACAACGTATCATTCACTGCCCGTTTGAGTAGCGGTACCTTTACGACCATGAACGTCTACTATTCGGTCGACGGCACAGCGCAATCGGTCGCCTGCATCACCGCCCAGGCGATTGCGACAAGTGTCTGGACCAAGGTAAATTGTAGCTTTACGGCACCCGCGAGCGGCATAGCTCCGACTAATGCAATCCTGATCGAGCAGAGTGACACCATAGTCCGAACGTTCTATGTCGACAACTTGAGCGTGACCATTAGCGCCGGGCAGAACTACGCAACCGACGGGAGCGTGAACGACCAGGCCAACTTTGCGGCCAATTGGCCTGCCCTTGGCGGATCCACAACCACATGGGATAACACAAAAGGTAATGATGCCAGCGACAGCGCCAAAGTAGTGACGGCCGCAACCGCGAACCAAGGTGTCAAGAACGTGCTCTCCATCAAGCCCCTGACGAATACGCTCTACCGCATCAGCATCTACGCGACGAGCTCTACCAGCTTTACCGACTTTACCATTGGCTACTCGCCGGACGACGGCGGCGTCGCCGGGACACATTTCCGCGCCTGCACCGATTACAACGCACAGACCATTCCAACGAGCGGCTGGCAGCAGGTCACCTGCTATATCCAAACTGACGGCACGGCAGTCAGCACGCCGCGTGTATACCTTTACCAAGCCAGCGCTTCGGCGCGCACTTTCTGGGTCGACACTTTCTCGATGACACTCGCGGCCGACACTACGCCGAACGTACAAATCGGCGGCGGTATCAACGGCGGCCCGGTCACCCTTTTGACTCTGGATAGTGCTGCCGGCGCGCCGATTGCCGCCAACGATACGGCCCTGCTCGGCTCCATGTATTACGACACAACGCTTGGCAAGCTACAGTGCTATGAGGCTGACGGTTGGGGTGCCTGCGGTTCGTCACCGGACAATATCGTGACCCTCTCGCCCGAGTATACGAACGCCGTGCTGCACGGCACCGGCGTCGGCACAATGACCTCCGACTTCTGCTCGGACACGCTCAACATCAACGACGGCAGCGGCAGCCAGCCGGCCATTTGCGGCGCCAACGAAACGTACAACTTCTACAAATGGACATCGCCGCAGGCCACGGCTCAGACGTACAGCATCTACGTGACATACCAGCTGCCACAGACGTTCAAAGGCTTCGCATCGGGCCAGACGTCCCTTATGGGCCGCACCGACAGCAGCAATGCCACCGTACAGTATTCTGTATACAAAAATGATGCAGGCAGCGGTCTGACGCAGTGTGGCTCACTGGTAGCAGTTTCATCGGGATCAGTATCGTCATGGCAAACCGGCACTGCCAGCGGCGCAGCCGATCCGTCCACATGTGGCTTCGTAGCCGGCGATAGCATCGTCTTTAAGATTGACGTAATCGCCAGCCAGAGCGCTAATGCCTACGTGGGCAATCTAGGCTTCACGTTCAGCAACAACTAATCACCCCCAAGCGGTTATGGTAAAATGAGCCCAGTAGTTTAAGGGGTTGCGGGGTTTGGGCTACAGAATGGACGATATACGCCAGTCGCGACCGGTGCGCCGGGTGCCATTGCAGCCGATAGACCAACGCCGGCCAGCAGCTCCACTGCAAGACCATGCGCCGAGCAAACGCACACTGACTGTTCGGATTCGTCTGCGCAGGCCCACCTGGCCACGACAGCTGCACACAGTAGCCAGTCGGCTTGCGACGCATATGCCCTGGCTACGTGACGTTCGTATCCGCGGAGCTATAGCGGTTGGCGCGGCAATATTGATCATCAGCGAAGTTGTGGCCGTCGTGCAGCCATTCCTCGTGCAGCATACGTATGCGCTCGGGGCAGCTGGTGCTTTGCTCAGCCCAATAGACCAGTACATGGCTGGCGAACTGCGTTATAACGCCGCACAACAGGTGTTCGACTTTAATGATTCCTACACCCCACCGACGACGGGAATGCTTGGTGCTACCGGGACGCAAGTGACTGCTACGGCCAGCACTGACCCATCAAAAGGCCTCACACTGACCGACCCAGTACACCAGATCAGTTTGACGATGGTACCGCAGTTTGGGTTAGCCTCCGGCGCACAGGATGGTAATCGTATCATTTATCCGCTTACCAATAATACTGGCTGGGCAGTCTACACCATGCACGGCATTGGCACAAAGGAGGACCTCTTACTTACATCCGCCCCAAGTAACCAACTCGTCTTTACCTATCGGATTAGCCTCGGTGACTCGCTAGCCGCTCGTATCGAGCCGGATGGCAGCATTGGCATATATGGCGACACACTGCTAAGCGGTACTGTTGCGACCAGTACCAGCAAAGATGCTTCGTTGCTCCAGAAAGCACGGGTAAACGTGCCGAAGACCACGCTGCTGTTTCGCATCCCCGCGCCAAAGATCAAAGAAGCCGGCACATCCACCTCCGGCGTCAAGGCAGCCTACCATCTGGATGGCGATATGTTGAATATCAACGTCAGTGGGCTCGCAAGTGCGACCTTTCCACTGAGCATTGATCCCAGTATTTACGTTACAACTGCTCAGCAATTTATGAACGGCAACAACGAAACAAACATCGACTTTGACGTGGCCGACGCTTTGATCGAAAAAGGCCCGACCACCGGTGCACGATTCGATAGCTGGACCACGACTACTAGTCTCCCGACAGCCGCTTACGGTGCTGGAACAGTCGCGGCCGGTGGCTTTGTATATGCAGTCGGCGGACAGGCATTTAACGGACAGATCTTCTCTGCAGCCGGCACAGGTACTTACACAGTTCCCACCGGAGTAACGACCGTAACGATCAAGGCTTGGGGTGGTGGTGGCGGAGGCGGTGCGGGCAACGGTAGCACCGGCACCGGTGGCAATGGCGGTGGCGGAGGCTTCGCTCAAGCTGATGTAACGGTGACGCCGGGCGAGGCACTTGGCGTAACAGTCGGCAGCGGCGGCAGCGGCGGCGGTGCGAGCAGCAATGGCGGTGACGGCGGGGGGTACTCGGCGGTACAACGCAGCGGGACCTTCCTGGTCCAAGCGGGCGGTGGAGGCGGAGGCGGTGGAGGTAGAAGCACGGCGAGCGGTGGCAATGGCGGACCTGGCGGGTGTTCTACAAGCGGTACGTCTTGCACTGGCAACGCCGGCACTGGCGGTGCCGGCGGAGGCGGTAGTACAAGCGGTGGTACGGCGGGCGCAGCCGGCACTGGTGGTACGGCGGGCGCAGCCGGAGCCGCCAACGCCGGTGGTGACGCGGGTGGCTCGTCGACCAACTGTAATACCAGCGTGACTAACCAGCATGGTGGCGCAGGAGGGTTCGGCAGTGGTGGCAAGCGTGGTACGGCGGGCAGCTGTGAAGGTGGCGGCGGAGGCGGAGGCGGGCGTTTTGGCGGAGGCGGCGGAGGTAGTGCTTCGGCTTCCGGTACACGTACCGGTGGAGGAGGCGGTGGAGGTAGTGACCTGGTAACCGGCACTAACACGACTCAAACAATCGGGTCAGGTACTACTCCCGGCAATAGTGCTGATGGCTACCGCAATGGTGCCGGCCAAGGTGGCGGCGGAACCACTGCTGCAAGTGGTGTTGGTGGAAGTGCCGGTCTGGTAGCAATCATTGTGACGGGCAGCTCCTCCGTGAATACGGCGTCGATTAATTGGGAACAATTTAACCCCACGGACGGTACATTAGAAAGCCCTAACCCAGGTACTGGCGGCTGCTCAGGCTGGTGCACGTCCTCGACTTATAACCTTCCGGCAGCTCGCAGCAATTTTTCGCTTGTTGCCTACAATGGGTTTCTATATGCGCTGGGCGGTGAGGACAGCAGTTGTACTGCTGGGAATGGCACCGGCGATGGTGGTATCTGCAAGACTGTATATATCGCTAAGCTCGGCGCTAACGGCGAGCCGCAACTTTGGAGCCCAACGAGCACTGACACCACTACCTGGACCTATTGGTATCGCGACGCCGACCTGAGTTCGCCACGCAGCATGGAGGGTGCCGTAGCGTACAATAACCGCCTTTACCTGCTCGGCGGCAAGACGAGTACGAGTGGCACCAAGTCGGTAGTTACCACTGTAGAGGAGGCAGACATCACCGGCAGTGGCAAGCTGACGTCATGGACGACAACCGGCATGGTAACATTGCGTGACCCATCCAATAACGCCAATGCGCTTGCCAGGTACGGATTCGGAACGCAGGTCTACAATGGCCATATTTACGTCATTGGCGGCGCGAGTAGCATTGGCGGCGCGCCGATGAATAGCGCACAGTATATAACGTTAAAGCCTGACGGCACTATGACAGGTAGCTGGCTCACGACCAGCAGTATTACCAACTTTAGCGGCGCGGCCGAAGGCAAACTGACCGAAGGTGGTAACTTTACAGCTGTATGGGGTGCATATATTTACCTAGCCGGCGGCTGTACCGCGGTTAACGCTAGCGGCTATTGCACGGCAGTTGCTGCCGACACGCAGCTTGCCAGCATCAACGCTGATGGCAGCCTGGACCAATGGAATACGATTGATCCTAGCCTCGTGTCCGATACGCGTATGGCCCATGGAGTTGTTGCATGGCAGAACGCACTGTATGAGTTTGGCGGCTGTGCGGCCCAAGATGCGACTACTGGCGCCTGCACTGGCCCTCTTGCTACAGACATGTGCAGTGCGAATGAGAACAACGAATGCACGATAGACCAAGACGGTGACGCCTCGACTGTTGATACTTCAGTGGCGAGCGGGACCGCGCCCTGCTCTGGCGCTAATCCTTATAACTGTAACTTACCACCGGCTGGCACCGGCAGTGGCCAAGGGGGCCAGATGCTCAGCGATGCAGCTATTATGAATGGGTACCTATACGTAATCGGCGGTTGCAGCGTTTATCAGTGTACCAGCACGTCCGGCAACACTTCCTATGCCTCGATTGCCAGCAATGGTACCCTCACAGCACCGACAAACTGTACCGCAGATGGCAATACGCTCGTAGGAGCATGGTGTGTGGACAGCACACATACGGTCAGCGGTGGCATTGCGGCATCTGGCACGGCCGTGTTCGGCGGATACATATATTTGGTCGGCGGGTTGAACGGCAGTGCGAACGTCGGCAACATCTACCACATCAGCGTCAACGCGGACGGCAGCCTCTCGAGCAGTGGCTGGGTATCGCAAACGTTCTCCAGCACCGGCCTGGGCAGTGGTACTGGCGGATATACGTCTGATTCATATCTGTATGCATACGCTCGCGCGAATCCGTCACAAGCAGGCAGTCTGCCAGGCAACCTCTATGCCTTTGGCGGCTGTACTGCCAGCAGCAACGATGGCTGTACAGCCTACAGTGGTAATGTCTATAAGTGTTCTATCACCACGACCGGATCGATCGACACCACCGGCACCGGTCATAGCCCTTGCACCACCACTGCCCAACTACAGATTGGCACCATTCCCGGTGACACGGCCGCAGGCCTTGGTATCATGGCCGGTACTGTCTATGCCAATTATATTTATCTGATTGGCGGTGTGTCGCCGAACCAAGTCGACCTCACTACCGTCCGCTATGCTAGGTTCGATAATAACAATAACGTAGTTGCCGTCAGCGGCACTGCCTGGGTGCAGTCACCGGTGCAGACACATATAGGCCGGCGGCGCGGCGCGGCGTTTGGATACAATGGGTATCTCTATGTTGTCGGCGGCTATGATGCGGGCAGCGGCGTACTCGACGACATCGAGTTCGCCAAGATCAATGTGAGTGACGGCAGCCTGGCGGATGAGTCTGGCGGCAGCAATCTTTTCAACATTTCTTCGGTGACTATCGGCCAACGGTGGGGGCTGAGCGTACCGACCTCTAACTCCTATGCGTATGTTATTGGCGGCTGCGATGATGGCGATAGCCCGACCTGTAATTCTGGCGGTCTGCAGCCTGTAGTGCAAACATTCCAGATATATAATAACGACAGTGGCTCACCCGCAGCCTATGGCAGTAGTGCCAATCTATTTGCGACGGATCGCATGGGCGCCAGTGCCGCGGTCTACAATGGGTATCTTTATGTGGCCGGCGGTTGCATCAGT
>DASZYD010000011.1:0-8845 GCA_035545555.1 Saccharimonadales bacterium (SeqCode)
AACTTTGTCAATGGATGTTTATTATTTCATAATATATGAAATGCGCAAAGCCTCAGCTTATATCGGCTAAAACCACTTCACCCTTGCTA
This sequence comes from Saccharimonadales bacterium (SeqCode), assembly GCA_035545555.1. Lineage (GTDB taxonomy): Bacteria > Patescibacteriota > Saccharimonadia > Saccharimonadales > UBA4665 > JANWHZ01. Next base: position 90 of record DASZYD010000011.1, read on the forward strand.
TAAATGAAACCTAGCCCCTCCAGCCGCTGGCCGAGAAGAATAAAATCCTCGACTAAGGGGTGCCACCCGTCAGACTCACGCCCAGCCAGTTTTATTTTGAGTTGACTTTTGTATTATAACCTTATTATAATATCCGGTATGATACAGAGCATCCAAAGAGTTATCAAGATCGGTTCGAGTGGCGGCGTTACGATCCCGGCCAAAGAGCTAAAGCGCCAAAATATCTCATTCGGAGACGAGGTTGAGGTAATCGTCAGGCCATTGCACGCTTCCAATAGCAATGACAAGCGTGTGTTAGAGAGCGCGAAGAAAATCCTTGATTCGTACAAGCAAGACTTCCAGAACCTGTCGAAAAGATGAATATACTCAACCTAGAACAGCTGCTAGAGATACATGCATTGGTCGTTGAGGCAACTGGAGGCAGCACAGGCTTACGGGATATCGGCCGACTTGAAGCGGCGGTTGCCGCACAAACGCAAGACGTTTTCAGTGAAGAACTTTATCCATCTATTTATGACAAGTCCGCAGCAATGATTCGCGGAATTATAGCGGATCATGCATTTATAGACGGAAACAAACGCACGGCGATGCTCGCCGGCTTAACGTTGCTAGAAATTAACGGCATAGCCTTCACCGCTCTGTCAGGTGAGATTGAAGAATTTGCCGTAAGGATAGCCACTGAAAAATTAGATGTACCTCACATTGCGGCGTGGCTTCATCAACATTCAGAATAAGTGGTGCTTGTTAAGATCGGGTTCGAAAATCGTCCCCTATGGCCAAGGAAACTTTCACAAGAAGCATAGCGGGTTTTGGCTCGGAGACAGAGCTGTTTACCTTATGGAGGTAAAGTTAGATGATTATAGAGCGGATCAGACGGCATAATATCATCAATGGTTTCCTGTTCAGCCTCATAGAGTTTGGCGGCATTGCGCTCCTCATTGGGGCCTTCGCTATATGGTTTCTCCTCAAAAAACGCTACGGCATAGGGCTCATCGGGCTGGGCATTGCTGCTAACTGTCTGCCTGTTGCCTACTACGCTTTGCGCTCTCTGCGACGTAAACAACAAAGCATTGGCTTTCTTGCTATTTTTGATCCAAACGTGCGGGAACGTGTTGCCCGGCAATACCCCGAAACCGCTGCCGACACAGCCGTCATAGTAGCCACGACGCTCATTCCCTTTCTGGCACTCCTCTTGGCGGCAATAGACAGCCGCAAGGGGTGATGGGTAGTTTTCATCAGTAGCGCTTGCTAGCCTTTCATATCTCGGCTGCGATATGGGGGACCCTCTGCTCCGTGCGGCCACGTTTCTTGTAGCTTCTGTGCGTATTTGGCGTGTAGCCTGTCGAGGCCTGGTATAGCCCCGGTCTCAGTGCGCAAGAAAGTCCTCCTGTAGTCGACGTACTCTTCCCATCGTTCCTCAATGAGCGGTTGCTCCTCAGCAATACGGACATTCTCTAACGGCACATGGTCCGTGATGATCACCTCCGGGAGAGAGTAAGACAGCTCCCCGCGCCGTTGAAGATAATCCGCAAGCGGAATCTTGCTGTGTATATATGCCCGTTCCGCTTCCTCCTGCGTTATATGGGCATAGGGCATTGGGATACGAGCTTCAGGGATGCCTTGATAGAACACTCCCTCCATATGCCCACGGTCAACGACAAATGCGTCCTTACTATGCACATCGACTGCTACTTCCAGCAGTAACGGGCCTATGGCCTCCTTCAGAAACTGCCATATGCCCGGAAAGTCTTGGTTACCCACCCAATCCTTTGGCGTCGGTTCCAGCAGCGCAAATACGGCGCCCGTCTGGAAAGCCTCTAGGTCATAGTGCCCCATACGCCTACGCGCCCGAAGACCGGATCGGCTAGTGCCGCCCATATCAAAGATACGGCGCAGGTCATCGAAATGGGTGTAGTGGTACACCAGCATGCCCTTCATCCTAACAGATACAGGGCACTTGTAGAAGTCGTGCGATACTCTGCAAGCTTCCCATTAATCGTGCGCGTATCAGTTGTTATCTTGGTTGATTTTTAGATAGTTGCGGGCCCGCCTCAGGAATATATCGCTTGCAAAGTGAAAGCGAACTGTGCTATGGTTTCTCTACAGTAGATTAGTAGGGAAGGTCAATATGAACGGGAAACAAAAATGGATCGCATTTACGCTTTTGGCGCTCGCACAGTTTATGATTATCGTCGACGGCACGATTGTAACCGTCGCCTTGCCGTCAATCCAGCACGCCTTTCATCTGACGCTGGCCAGCCTGCAGTGGATCGTTACGGCATACAGCCTGACCTTCGGCGGCTTCCTGCTGTTGGGCGGCCGCACCGCCGATTTGTTTGGCCGCAAACGGGTGTTCCTCACAGGGCTCGTCGGCTTTATGACCATGTCTTTGCTCATTGGCCTGCTCCCAACCGGCTCGCTGATTGCTCCGCTGCGGGCACTGCAAGGCCTTTCGGCAGCCTTCTCGCTGCCGGCAGCGCTGTCTATTGTGTTGACGCTGTTTCGTGAGCCGCATGCACGCACCAAAGCCTTATCTATCTGGAGTGCCGTGTCCGCTGCGGGCGGGACATTCGGGCTGCTCGCCGGCGGATTGCTGACACAATATCTTGGCTGGCGGTGGAATTTCTTCGTTAACGTGCCGCTCGGTATTGCCGTAGCCCTGGCGGCAGCCTACCTGCTGCCCGCACACGATGCCGAGGAGCGCACGCAAACGCTTGACATCGCCGGGGCAGTACTTATCACATCGGCCCTGATGCTCCTGGTGTATACCATCACCAATGCCAGTATTTGGGGCTGGGCATCAGTGCACACGCTTGGATTTCTGGGCGTGGTCGTAGTGCTGCTCGCTGGATTTATCCGCAACGAGCAACGCACTGCCCATCCGCTGCTGCCGCTTTCGTTCTTCCGGACCGGCAATATTGCTGCCGCGAACGCCATCATGCTGTTCTTTGCCATGACCGGCTTCCCCGCGCTTATCATACTGACGCTCTATAACCAGTCGCTGAACCACTACACGCCGTTGCAATCCGGCCTGGCAATGGTTCCCTTAGGCATCGTGATCGGCAGTTCGGCCATCGTGGCACCGCGTCTTATTCGACTGTTCGGATTCAAAAAGGTTCTGGCAGTCGCGCCGTTCTCCACCGTGGTCGGCATGGCATTGCTGTTGCGTCTGCCCGAGCACGTGAGCTTCCTGTCACAGGAGCTGCCTGCTTCGCTTATCTGGCCGCTCTGTATCGGGCCGGTCATCGTCTCGCTGGTATTCGCAGCGACGGCTGGCATCCCGCCGCAGGAGTCCGGCCTGGCATCAGGCATGATTAATACATTCCAGCAAATTGGTTTTGCGTTGGGTCTGGGCATGCTAACGTCAGTGGTACGGGACCAGACATCCCTCGCCGGCTACCATACAGCCTTTCTCTCGGTACTTATCGTCGCCATGCTGGTTCCTATACTTGCGCTTATAAGCATCCGTCAGCTCAAGCCCGCTTCAGCGGGTGCAGATGAGGCTGCCGCCGGAACAATGTAGCCGCGCTGCCGGAACGCACCCACACAGTCCGCCGACGGTTCTCGCATCGATGGTTACCGCGATCGTGCCCGCATACGCGCCACGGCGCGGCCTTTATGCACGCGGCCGGCCGAGCAGCTCGAGCAGTCTGGTGGTGGTGTTCCAGGTACGGATGGTCATCGACCGGTAGGCCGGCGTTCCCATAATGCGGCTGAGGCGGCTTTTGGTACGGAGCGCGCTGAGGCGCTGCGAGTAGATGACGCCGGGTCCCGGCCAGATCGTATCCACACCTTCCCGCGGCTGGAATACCGGCAGCGCGTCGGCTGCGCTCATGCCCATCAGAAAGATCACGTCACTGTGATACTTCTCCGGCTCGTCGCCGAAACCTGCCGGCTTCGCGTCGGCAACGGCTTGGAGTTCGTCCTTGGTGAGTACCAGGACCTTTATGAGCGAAGTGTCCAGCCTGAAATTTTGCGACAGCATGGCTTCGAGCTTCGGGCCGAGCGCCTCAGCGGCATCGCCAGACTGCAGCAGCACATTGCCGCTGTTGAGATATGTCGCTACCTGCCGGCAGCCGTGGCTTTCGAGGCAGCGCGCGAGCTCGGGCATCGCTATCTTGTTTTTGCCGCCGACATTGATCCCGCGCAGCAGCACAGCGTAGTCTTGCATACTTTGGGTAGTATAGCGTGGCGGCCGGCATGGTGCTACTGCCCGCCAGGCGTGCCGCCTGCGGAGCTCCGGTTCGCGAGGTAGGCACGCATCGGCCGTCAGTAGATATCGCGCCAGTCCTGAGCGGCCGACCAATGGCTTTCGGACAGGCTGACATATGTTGGGCCCGCCGGTCTAGGCAGGTACATATTTTTACTGTGGTCGGGCCGGCCGGGCGATAGTGTAGGAACATGAAGCGTTCCATATTTTACAACTTAGGCCGCTTCGTCACCCGCAAAGGGCGCCAGCAGATCGCGGCGGATGAGACCCGGCGAGAGTTACTCGATGTGGTATCGACGGCGCACGAGCCGCTGTTCACGGCCGACACGGTCTTCCCGCTGACTATTTTCCCGGACACCGTTACGATTGATCGCACGAAACTCAGCATTACGCACCGCGTCTTTTTCGGAACGGCTGATGTCGTCGGCATTAATATCGAAGATATACTCAATGTGACGTCGCATGTCGGGCCCGTCTTCGGCTCGATCGACGTCCACACCAGGTTTTTTGACCCGCACAAACCCTACTCAGTGAATTACCTCTGGCGCAGTGACGCGCTCAAAATAGATCGTATCCTGCACGGCTACAGCATCGCGCTGCAGAACGGCATCGATTGCTCATCGCTCAATAATACAGAGCTGGCGGCGATGTTGGACAAACTCGGCCAGGAACATCCATCAGCCTAAGCCGTGCTATGACTGGACGAAGGTAAAGGCGTAGCCTTGGTTGCCCGCCCGGCCGGCGCGGCCGATGCGATGGATGTAATCGTCGTATGAGTGGGGCGTGGAAAAGTTTATGACATGGGTGACGTCCCGGATATCCAGGCCGCGGGCCGCAACATCGGTGGCCACCAGCACCGTCACTTCACCCGCCCTGAAGCGGGTGAGCGCGCGCTGGCGCTGGCCTTGGGTCTTGCCGCCATGGATCGCATCAACGGCGAAGCCGCGGGCTGCCAGCTCCTTGCCCAATCGTTCCACCTTACGCTGGGTCTCGTCAAAGACGAGTGCTTTCGGCGCGCCAAGCAACAGGTCATGCAAGCGCTCCAGCTGCTCGGCCGTACCCGAGTAGCGGACGATATCCTGCGCAACATTCTCGGTCGTGTCGCCGTTGCTCACCGATATCGTGACCGGTTCACGCGCAAACTCCCGGATAATAGCTGTCACCGACGCGTTGAGCGTTGCAGTAAAAAAGAGCGACTGGCGGGCGTCAGGTAGGCGGCCCAGGATCCAGCGGATATCGTTGACGAAGCCCATATCGAGCATCCGGTCGACCTCGTCAAGCACGCATGCCGTAAAGCCGGACAGATCCAGGGTGCCGCGCGTGAGGTGATCTTTGACCCGGCCTGGGGTGCCGATGACAAGCTGCGGACGATCCTGCAGACGACGCAACTGCGTCCCCATCGACGTACCGCCGATGAGCAGAACACCATACAGACCGCTTCCTTTTGCCAGCAGCCTGCATTCATCTTCGATCTGCGCAGCCAGTTCGCGCGTCGGCGCCAGAACCAGTGCCTGTGCGGCAGGATTCTGCAGCAGGTGCTGCAAGATCGGCAGCGCAAACGCGACCGTTTTGCCGGTGCCGGTGTTGGCAACGCCGATAACGTCCTGGCCGGCCAGCCCGTAGGGAATTGCCTGGTCCTGTATGGGCGATGGCGCCGTAAAGCCCCTGGCCTGTATATTGCGCAGCAGCAACTGCTGCAGCCCGAAGGTCTCAAAACTGTGCAGCGGCACATATACCTCGGCCTGCACTGCCCGCGCGGGTTTTACGAACCGGGCCGGATTGATTGTTTCTATGGACTGCTTGCGCCTGGCAGCGTGCGCGCGAGCCGGGCCACGGCGGGCGCCTGTCCGCTGCCCGCTACGGTATACATACGACATTGATGATCCTTTTTGCTTAGATTTAGTACGCGATTGTCAGGAATGAAATCGAGTACGTACGAGAACAAGCAACCCGGATTCATCAAAACAATTACACTAATAATAGCATAACTGCTATCTATATACAAATATGGGCCCGCACGGCGCGGCGCTCGAGGCAACAGCAGCCTACGGACGCTATTGTCTGCTCATTCGTGAGATTGTGTCGCCGCCGGCATGAGGGATAGGCGTCAGCTGTCCATTGTCTACCGTATAGGGTTGGCCGTGGCCATACGCGACATACGTCATACTATTTGGCGCTATGATACCACATTCATCTACGATGACTTCCACATTCGTGCCGGCAACCGGCTCGACAAAGTGGCTGGCGAACAGGCGATTCGGGGCCGTCAGGGACGACATCCGCACCGATTGTGCGTGAGAGGATAGCGCGCCACCGAGCAACTGAGCGCATGGAGTTATCGCAGGCAGCCCCTGCACCCATGTACCGGTGCCGGTGAAATTGCCGACAGCTCCATCGGTCGTTTCATCAAGCGTACCGTCGGCATGGTAGTGGAAGGAGCCTTGCTCGACTATCCCGGTATTGGCGCCGGAGACGAAGCTAACGGTGCCGTTCCAGGCAGTCCCCGCAAGACTGCCAGCGACCGGGGCGGCAGATGCAGACGGCGCGATCATAGCTATACCGAGCGCGATCCCTGAAGCCAGGCCGCCAAAGGTCATCATGGTACGTGTTGTCATATGCTTTACTCCTTTTATAGGTTAGTTGGTGCCGGACCTAGCCGCCGATCTTTTCGTGCGTGCTCCCTTTCTTTGTACCTAATCGCTTATGTATGGCTCAGTAAGAAATGCCATTTGCACCTATGCTCATAGCTACGTAGCTTACGAGTATCCATCGTGATGTGTGCAGGCGAGTCGCCAGCCAAGGTGTAGAATCGATACTGTCTATGTATATGCTGCTGCGCCGGATGAAGCGACCGAGTTGGTGGGTAGCCGTCGCCGTGGGCGTACATGGCGGAGTGCTGATCGGCCAGGCTCTGCTGCGGCAGTTCCATGCCAGCCGGCTGGCAGGCGGCCACGATTTCGATATCATTATCGACGCCCCGTTGCTGCTGAGCCTGGTGCTGTTACAGCTGAGCCTGCTGCTTGCCCGCCGGAAGCGCAATGCGTGGCTGTGCGCCATGGCGACCTATCTGTTTTGGCTGGGGCTGAACACGGCGCCGCTGCTCTCGTCAATCCACAGCGGCTTCTCGTGGCCGCGGATTGTGTCGGTCGCGCTGCCGACTACGGTCCTCCTTGCCCTATGGGTGACGCGGCGGGATTTTGTGGTGCAGAGCGATCTGCGCACTTTCGCCAGCTCAGTGCGCGTGGTCGTGCTGGTGTTAGTGGCAACCTTCCTCTACGGCACGGCGGGCTTCCTGCTCATGGAGCATCGCGATTTTCACCAGGAGCTATCCCTTGCCGGCGCCATGCATTACACCATCGACCAGTTCTCGCTGACCACCGACCCGCTCCACGCCTACACCCGGCGGGCAGCAATCTTCCAGGGGTCACTTACCTTCGTGAGCATCAGCGCCGTCGCATTCGCCTTTCTCTCGTTCTTCCAGCCGCTGCGGGCGCGCTACGGCCATCACCGCGCCGATGCCGCGCGTGCCCGTGAGCTTATCCGCCGGTTTCCTGCCGATAGCGAAGATTTCTTCAAACTATGGCCAGAGGACAAGATGTACCTGTTCGCCGGCAATGCGGCCATCGCGTATAAAGTCCGGCGTGGCGTGGCACTGGCCGTAGGTGATCCGTTCGGCGACCCGGCGGCCGTCCCTGAAGTGATCGAACGGTTTGAAGAGCTCTGCTTTGTCAATGACTGGCGGCCGGCGTTCATCCACGCCACGCCGCGATTCAAAACGCTGTTCGAACACCGTGGATACCACATGCAGCCTATCGGCGAAGAAGCTTTAGTGGATGTAGCCGCTTTCGCGGCGACGGCCGCTCAGCGTAAGTACTTCCGCGAAATCCGCAATCGTTTTACTAAGCTTGGATTTACGACTGAGCTGTTACAGCCGCCGCATCAGGCAGCCGTGCTCGAGCGGCTGCACACTATATCGGACGAATGGCTGCAGAAACCGGGACGGACCGAGCGCGGGTTCATGATGGGCTATTTTGAGATATCGTATCTGCAGCGTTGCCCTATCATGGTGGCCCATGATGCCGCCGGTACGATTCAGGCATTTATCAACCTACTGCCCGCTACCAAGCCGGGCGAAGCCAACTACGACCTGCTCCGAGCTAGCCAGCGAGCACCAGGCAACAGCAGCGACTACCTCTTACTTGAACTCCTGGCACAGCTACAACGGGACAGTGCGATTACCAGACTCAATCTAGGCCTGAGCCCACTAGCCGGCCTGGATGATGCGCCCGATACACTCCTCAACCGCACGTTGCGCCTGGTCTATGCTGGCAGCGATCGTTTCTATTCCTTCCGTGGGCTCCACCGCTTTAAGGCGAAGTATGAGCCGATATGGGAAGACCGCTACGCGGTGTATCAAGGTGGCGCCGCAGACTTCAGCCGCATCATGCGTGCCCTAGTGCAAGCCATGAAGCCGTAGCCGACTCCCCTCTAAACGTGATCCCTATCACGGCATGCCCGTATCATACTGCAGTATGATACGGGCATG
>DASZYD010000012.1:0-3450 GCA_035545555.1 Saccharimonadales bacterium (SeqCode)
CGGTCGTCGACGCGAGCGGCAAGCACAACAAACAGCTTAGCGGTGTAACGGATGGAAAGCCTGGTAGTGTACCGCAGCAGCCGCATCAAACGGCGTGAGTGTAGCGGCGGCGACTGCGACAAGATCGTCCCGCTCGATTGACCCGCCAGTCGCCATGCGCCAGAGCTTGGCGATGATGGTATTGGTGAGCGCACCGGCGTCGCTCACCGCTACCGTGCGGTGTTTGCAGGCGTCGTAGATGCTTAGGAAGAGCTGGTCACGGCTAAAAGGGACGACCCGGTCTTTGCCGTAGCGGACAACCAGCGCCCGTTCGTAGGCGCTCTGTTCGATCGAGGTAAACGTAGCGCCACACACCATGCACCGTCGCCGCCGCCATACCGTATTCTGCTGCCGCTGCAGCCGGGAATTGGTAACGTCTGTCTTGCTGCCGCAATATAGGCATACCATAGCTACATGTTGACATGCCGCTGTTAAAAAAGCCAGTGGATAACCCCGCAGCTGGTGGGGGAAAACTAAGCACCCCTGCTAATGCATATGCCGTAACAGGGGTGCCAGAGTGACAGCTAGGCTTTGGATCGCCTGGCGCGTTTGATATGTCGGGACGGTCGCACCGAGAAAATTAGCTCTTCGTAAAATAACGGAAACACGTCAAGAGCACTTTGGTTCGTGGTACTCACCAAAACTCCCTGATTAACTCGATCATTCTACATACTTGTGGCGCGCGTGTCAAGTTTAAGCGTTAGCAACAACAGGGGCGATGCACCGCAGGAGCTTGTGTTTCAGGGGTAGATACGCTATAGTCTATATGTCTCACGTTGCTGCCAAACAGGGGTGGCCGTGGTCGGAAGGGTGATTAGCTCAGTTGGCTAGAGCGCGTTCTTGACGTGAACGAGGTCGGGGGTCCGAGCCCCTCATCACCCACCATCATATATATGTATACAAAAGGTCGCCGCGCACCGGCGGCTTTTTTGTTGGCAACTGGCCTAGGGAGAGTAACATAGCAGTACACCATATGAGGTATATCGGTAATCCACAGGCAAGATGTCAAAAAGACAATAGAGTAGTACTAGCCATATTGTACCAACTGCATTATATTACTCGTTAGGTGAAGTTTTGCGATGTGTTACAGCCCGACCGTAAGGAAGGGCAATCGGGCATCTGTCGGCAAGGGCCTGCGACAAAATAACGTAGCCTTTTCCGGCAAGGCGCGATATAATCACATCGAGGCGATGAGACGGCATTACCAACCGTGGAGCCCGCGGGCAGCGATACGTGCGTTAACGTGATAGCGACAAGTGCCTCTTAGGCCTATACGGCATCAAGAGAGGAAGTCCGGTGGAACCACCCGTTTTGCTTAGGCAACATGGGCCCGAGACGCGCTAAGGATTGAATACAATACGAGAGTATTGAATCCGGCGCGTCTTTTATGTATTAAGGAGAAGAGAAGGAGAGACCATGGCACACGAGAGCGAGCAGCACCTGTCCGCTATGCGCCACAGCCTGGCGCACATTATGGCGAACGCCATCCAACATCTTTGGCCTGAGGCAAAGTTCGGCGTTGGGCCGGTCGTCGAGAACGGCTTTTATTACGATGTAGACTTAGGCACCGTGAAGCTGTCGGAGGATGATTTCCCGAAGATTGAAGCCGAGATGAAGGAGATTGTTGCGGCGAACGCACCGTTTGAGCGCTCGGAGCGGTCTATCGATGAAGCAATCGCCTGGGCCAAGCAACACAAGCAGCCCTACAAAGAGGAATTGTTGAACGATTTGAAGCGCGCCGGCACTACTATCGCGCAAGAACTGGACGTGGATGAGCTGGGCCTGCCCGCCGGCAAAAACAGCAAAGTAGCACATGTATCTTTCTACCGGGACGGCGATTTTACGGATCTCTGCCGGGGACCGCACGTTGCCAGCACCGGTAAGGTCGGCGCGTTTAAGCTGTTGCGTGTCTCGGGCGCGTATTGGCGCGGCAAGGTGACCAACCCGCAGATGCAGCGCGTCTATGGCGCCGCATTTGCAACCGAAGCCGAGCTCAAGGAGTATCTAGACATGCTCGAGGAGGCAAAACGGCGTGACCACCGCAAGCTGGGCAGGGAGCTCGATCTATTCGTATTCTCTGATCTCGTCGGCTCGGGGCTGCCGCTGTTCACGCCACGCGGCACGATCCTGCGCGAGGAGCTGCAACACTTCGCCGAATCATTGCGCAAAGCTTCCGGCTTCCAGCGGGTTGCGATCCCGCACATCACCAAAACGGAACTCTATAAAGTATCCGGCCACTGGACAAAGTTCGGCGATGAGCTGTTCCTGGTCCGTAGCCAGGAGACGTCTGACCAGTTCGCACTGAAGCCGATGAACTGCCCGCACCACAATCAGATCTATGCCTCGCGGCCGCGGAGCTATCGCGACCTGCCCCTCAAGTATTTTGAGACTACGACGGTGTACCGCGACGAGAAGACCGGTGAGCTTGGCGGCCTGACCCGGGTGCGCTCGATTACGCAAGATGACAGCCATGCATACTGCCGCCCGGATCAAGTGGCGGAAGTCGTCGGCACACTGGTGGAAGATGTGCAGACGATTTATGGGACGTTGGGGCTGCGTTTGCGAGCCCGCCTGAGCTTCCGGGACGAGAGCGACAAATATCTGGGCGAGCAGCGTCTGTGGGATGATGCCCAGGTGACTATCCGCCAGCTGGCCAAAGCGAACAAGCTGGAACACTTTGAGGCGACTGGCGAAGCGGCTTTTTACGGCCCGAAGATCGACTTCATGGCAACTGACGCCATCGGCCGGGAGCATCAGGTCGCAACCATTCAGCTGGACTTCGTGCAGCCAGAGCGATTCGAGTTGGAGTATGCCGCGGAAGACGGTGCACAGGCACGGCCGGTGATGATTCACTGCGCGCTGCTTGGTTCCATCGAGCGTTTCCTGGGGGTATATATCGAGCATACCGCCGGTAAGTTCCCGGTATGGCTGGCTCCGGAGCAGGTACGGCTGGTGATGGTGAATCAAGAGCAGGCAACCGAAGAGTTCGCCCGGCAAGTAGCTGGCCGTGCAACGGAACTGGGCGTGCGTACGACCGTCGATAACTCAAACGAGTCGGTCGGCAAGAAAATCCGCGCTGCCGAGCTCATGAAAGTACCATACACGGTGGTCATCGGCGAGAAAGAGATTGCTGGCGGCGAGTTGCTGCCGCGTATCCGGAAAGATCTGGAAGTGAATGGACAGCACACCTCAAAGACGGTCGACGAATTCCTAAAGACAGTGGCGCATGAGGCACGGTCACGGGTTAACAAATCCTCGCTCTAGTGCTATACTCTACCACTTGGGTGACCGCTAAGACATAGATCTGTAAAAGTGCCGGAGCCGGAAGCTGCCCGCCGCAAGCGGGCTGCTTTTGTGCGCGCGACTGAGGAGAATGAAAGCATGCAGAAGCCAGTTATTGCCGTTGATGTC
>DASZYD010000013.1:0-85211 GCA_035545555.1 Saccharimonadales bacterium (SeqCode)
ATAACAAAGACTTTCAAGTAACCGCCTCTTATCTGTTAGACTTGGCACAACGTGCTGAAATGCTGTTCAAAGAGAGCGATGATGACTTGCGGCAGAAATTGCTGGAATATGTACTTTCAAACATTGAATTGAAAGATAAAAAGTTGTCTTATATACTCAACGACCCCTTTAAGACAATCGTTGAGACAAAGAAAAAGAGCCTTTCGGCTCATAATTCAAACAGTTGGTGCGGGTGACGGGACTCTAACCCGTGGCCTCGTCCTTGGCAAGGACGCGCTCTAAACAACTGAGCTACACCCGCGTAACACCGGTAAATTGTAGCAAAAACCTCTGTTGTCTGTAAAGAGTGCCGGGCGGTCGTCGCATGGCAACCGCCCGGGTGCTCCGTTCGCTAGCAGATGCTAACGGTAGAACCAGTGGCCGAACTTGCCATGGTAGAAGTTGAAGAAACTGTTGCCGTAGTGGCCGTTCCCGACGTGCATGTAACTGCACGAGCTGAAATTGGTCGTCGGGAAGGTGTCGCCCGCATCGATAGTGCGCACGAGGGCCGTATCGGCACCGGTCTGGGTGAAGACCGGTGGTGTCACGCTGTAATCGTAGCTACCCTCCTCGGTGTAACCGGGGCCGACAATGGTGTTGTAGCAGGCGCTGTCTTTATTGCCGATGTCCTGCACGCCCGCCTGGTAGCCGATATTCTGGCCGCCGCAGGCGGCACCACCATTACATAGGCCGGTGGTGTTTGTGACACTCGCGCTAAAAATCCAGTTGCCCGACGCGCTGTTCTTCGTCGCCGTAGCAGCCGGGCCGGTGCCGTCGCTGCTGTAGTTGACGAAGTCGACCGCGACATCGTTGTCGATGAGTTTATTGCCCTGCACGGTTACATCCTTGGACAGCGGGTCGCCCCAGCCGCCGTAGATCAGCACGCCGGCAGCCGTGGCGTAGCCGCTACCACTGTAGGCGTTGTCTGCTACGGTGTTGTCCTCAACGGTTCCTGTCGCGCCGCGTGAAACCTGCATGCCGTTTTGGGCGATAATCGTGCCGAACGGCGCTGCAGCGCCGCCGCCGACTACAAGGCTATGCTCGACAAACAGCTTGGAACCGACACCGTCGGCCGTGATGCCGTTCTTCTGGTAGCCCGTGACCGTGACATTATTGAGATAGGCTTTGGCCGTAAAGTTCTCGACAGGCGACGAGGCAAAATCGGCCGACGGCCAATAAGTGCGGCCAACCTGCACACCGACCCCGAACTGACAGCCATAGAGCGATGAACTGACATCAGCGACATCGGCAATGGTGTCGCCTTCCAGCGTGACTTTGCCGTCAAGCGCCAGCACACCGTAGTCGTTCTGTGCGCAGGCGTGCGTGTTGGTGAATGGGCCGGATATACGCAGGTTATTGACCGCCACATCGTCGCCTGTTGTTACCAGCAACGCTTGCGGCAGGAACAAGTTATCCGCGGCAAACTTGGCCGGATAATCTGCATCGTCTGCCGAGAATGTCGCGCCCGTGGCGGTCAGACCCGAACCGGCATCACCTGTCAGGGTGACGGACTTATTGACAAAAACCTGCTCCGCGAACTGCCCACCGCAGAGATAGACAGTGTCACCCGTATTAGCAGCATCGACGGCTGACTGGACTGAGGTGTAGCCCGGCGAAGCGCAACTCTTGTTGGTGCCGACCGCCGTGTGCCCCACATAGCGCATATGCGGGCCGAATGCGGCGGCCGGAGCAATCAACGCCAGTGCAGCGACGGCGCCGGCGCCGATGGCGAGTACTGCCAGTCCACGCGTTTTCAGGGTTTGTATGTTGATACGAGCATGCTGTACGTACGACCGTAGACCCATGAACCCTCCTCAGCTTATCTTTACCATGAGCAGTATAGCACATGCTTCAGCATGATCTCAGTGACTAGAAAAACATGTGGTGACGCTGTGTGCGGCTCTTGCAGGGAAATACGCTTTACCACGCAAAAGCCCGACCGAACGGTCGGGCTGTCACGTGGTGGCGCCTCCCAGACTCGAACTGGGGACACAAGGCTCTTCAGGCCTCTGCTCTACCAACTGAGCTAAAGCGCCAGACCTGACCATAATAACTTCTTAGGCCGCTTTTTTCAATCGCTAGCTGACAAAATGACCGAAGAGGCGGCCGATGCCGTAGGTGATGGCCATAGCGAGGATGCCGCCGACGATCACGCGGCCGATGGCGCGCAGCCGCGGCGCATGGCCGGCTGTCGCGCTCAGATAGCCGGTAACGGTCAGGGCAATGATCACGCCGAGTGCCACAGCCAGCAGGCGCACCGACGCCCCGGCAAGCATGACGACGGCCAGCGGAATGATGCCGCCAACGGTAAAAGCAATCAGCGACGAAATAGCGGCGATAAACGGATTGCTGAGGTCTTTCTCATTCAGATTGAACTCGGCATCCAGATGCGCGGCAACGGCGTCGTGCGCGGTCAGCTCCTCGGCGACCTTACGCGCGGTGGCCGGGGTGAGGCCTTTACGCTCGAAGGTCCTGGCTAAATCTGCAAATTCCGCATCGGGAAACTCGGCCAGGTGCATTTTCTCTTCGACGATATACGCCCGTTCGGTGTCACGCTGGCTGCTTACTGAAACATACTCGCCCACCGCCATAGACAGCGCTCCGGCTGCCAAGCCGGCCATGCCTGCCGTAAAAATAGCTGTCCGGCTGACTCCGGCGCCGGCTACGCCCAGGATGATACTCGATACCGATACAATACCGTCATTGGCGCCAAGTACCGCCGCCCGGAGCGAGTTCAGGCCGGCATTTGAAACAATAACGTGTTCTGAACGGAGATCGGCCTGGGCCTGTGCAAGCGGTGCTTGTGCAGTTTGGGTTTTAGGCATGTCGCATTCCTGTTTTTGGGTGATTATATGCAGCAAGGAACCAGCAAGCGGACATGCAGGAACCATGCCCTGCCATTCCCCATGCTAACGTCCATATACAAGAAAGTGGTGGAGCATAAGGGATTCGAACCCTTGACCTCATCCATGCCATGGATGCGCGCTAGCCAACTGCGCTAATGCCCCTCGTCGCACATGAGACAGCATACCAAACTACCCCTGTTTTGACAACAGCAGCTCGGCCGCTGGGCTATAGCGCAGGGACGTCAGCCTCGGCGGCACCGGCGTAGTCGATTTCCCATCGCCCCTCGTAGATGTGCGCACCCGAGCCGTCAGTTTCTCTGCCGATGCCGACCCAACGGCCGTGCAGGCTTTTCGCGTCCTCGGCAATGATAAGTTGGAAGACACCACTATAGATCATGCCGCCGAACTCACCAGTGGGCGAGGTATTTTCGAGCCACATGCCGGTTGCCAGGTTGCTTTCGACCGTGAAGTGCGCCTGCAGATAGGCTTTGAGCCTGTTGGGGAGGCTATGGAGCGTAAAGCCGTCCGCAGTCTGGTCGATACGGACGTAATATTCGCTCACGTCCTCGCCGTCATGCGTGTTGCTGGGGAACCAGTAGCGACAGTGCCAGATGCCGGGCAGCTCCGTTACATTGAGGTCCGATTGCGTCACTAGCCTCATAGCCCCTCCTTGCCATCGTTATGCTGCATCGGCCCGCACGAACTCCCAGCGGCCCGTGAACACCTTGGGGTTGCCGTTATTGTAACCGGCGGCTACCCACAGGCCAGACAATTTCGGTTCATTGGCGTCGCGCAAGAGCTGAAATGCGCCCTTATAGGTCATGCCCTCCCAGTCACCGCTCGGTGATGTGTCCTCGTGCCACGTACCGGTCACGACCGGCCCATCTACCGTGAAGCGCCCCTCGATATGCGAGCCGGGCGTTTCGTTCCTGCCGTGCAGGCTATGGAAGACCAGTGCGCCTCCTTCTTGGTCGATCTGGACCGTGTACTCGCTGATGTCCTCCCGGTCATCGTGCTTGGTATTAGGGTACCAGTAGCGGCAGTGCCAGGTACCGGTCAGCTCGTCTTGTGTGTTCGCCATGGTCATATTACTCCGTCTTATAGATCTATCATACCGTACAGAGGCAATAAACTGAACCTGGCGGTAATCGCCCCGGGCACCTTAGGCAGCCGGGAGCGCTTCACCAATATACTCCAGCCGCCATGGGCCGGTGTTTACGTCGCCTTCCTTGCCGAAGCCTGCCCACTTGCCGGATAGACCTTTGCCGTCTTTGGTCACCATAAATTGGATGGCACCATAGTAGGTTGCACCTTTGTAGTAGCCGTTCGGGTCGGTCTGTTCTTCCCACGAGCCGGTTGCGGCCTCGCCATCGAACGACAGGCGGATCAGAACATATGACTTGCTGTCCGGCACGCTCTCAAATACTAAACGGCGCCCTTGGCTGTGGGCGCGTACGTAGTGTTGACCTTCGAATTCCTGGTTGTCTCGGCCGCTGCTGGTGTAGCGGTAGGTGCTTCGCCAAATACCGGAGAGCGCTTTCGTGTCAAGCATGGGTATTGCTTTCGTCGTTTCCATAATGCGTAGTATAACACCCCTCTGCAACTCCGCTGCCAGATTGCTCACAATGGAGAGCGACCAGGCTCTCCCATACTGTTGCTACTAACAACGCCGGCGGCTGCCGGCGTTGTTTCGTGCGCGCCCACCCGTGGGGCGCTTGGCGCAAAATTGTGTGAAAATTTTTGTTTCACGCGCCCCTTATGAAGCGCACGACCTGTCATAAGCATAACAAGTTCTGTCCGGCTGTCAAGCGCCGCACGATAGTATAATTATACGCAATAAGAGGAACACGCAATGATCAAACTGGTGTACAGCTTTTTTCTCGGGCTACTGCTGGCAGTGTTTGTAGGATTGGGAGTGGCATCATTTTATACCGCCCCCAAAGCGCCGGAATATCCGACCGTACCGGAGACGACCAAGAATGAGACCGCCGCCGAGGCTGAACAGCGCCAGGCCGACGAGCAGTACCAGGCGGCATCCAGAGCATACGACCAGGACAGCAAAGACTATAACCGCAACGTGGCGATGATCGTGCTGAGCGCGGCGGTGGTGCTGGTCGTCCTGGGTCTAGCGCTCCATACCAAGACCGATGTGATTGCTGATGGCCTGCTGCTCGGCGGCGTATTCACCTTGCTCTACAGCATCGGCCGCAGCTTTGCCGGTGCGGATCCGAAATACAGCTTCCTGGCCACGAGTGCCGGCCTGATCATCACCATGGTCATCGGTTACGTTAAATTCCTGAACCCCCGCGGTACGGCCGAAAAGCCAAAGCGCCGGGCATAATCTTACCTTTGCTGAAGCATAGCCAGGAGCTCAGCCTCTGTCAGGCGGTGGGTGCCGAGCTGTGCGGCACGTTTGAGCTTGGCCTCGCCGACATGCTGGCCAACGACCAGGTAGCTCGTATCTTTCCCGACGCTCGTCTGGAACGTACCGCCAAGCCGGCGAATCTGCTCTGCTGCTTCGTCGCGCCCCATACGCTCAAGCGTACCGGTAATCACAAAGCTCTTGCCATGCAGCGGGCCGCGGGCATGTGATTCGTAGTGCGGCTGCACGCCAAGATCGGTGAATTTGGTCAGTAGTTTCCGGTTGTCGCTGTCGGCGAACCAGCCCAATATGGACTCGGCAACCACCTCGCCGATCCCCTCCACTTGGAGCAGTTCGTCCAGCGTCGCCGTCGCCAGCTTGTCGAGAGAGCCGAAGTGCTCGGCCAGGTCGATCGCCGTTTGCAGGCCGACATGACGGATACCGAGACCGTAGATAAAGCGCGGCAGCTCCGGCGCTTTGGCAGCTGCGATTGCGTTGATGAGATTGTTGGCAGAGATGTCGGCAAAGCGGTCCAGCTTGAGTACATCGTCTTTGGTAAGACGGTAGATGTCGGCCATGTCGCGTACCAGACGTGCATCGACCAGCGCAGCGACATTCTTCTCGCCCAGCGTATCGATGTCCAATGCCGCTTTGGAGGCAAAATGGATCAGCGCCTGCTTGAGCAGCAACTTGCCCGTGGCACCCTTCACGCGGTAGACTGCCTCGCCTTCCGGGCGGACAAACGTCAGCTCCGGATACTGGCGCCGCAACTCGTGCTCCATAGCAAACGGCTTGCTGGCATCCGGGCGCAGCTCTGTCAGTACGCGCGAGACTTGCGGGATGATATCCCCTGCTTTGAAAATGACTACCGTATCGCCAACGCGGATGTCCTTGCGGGCAATCTCATCGGCGTTATGCAAGCTGGCGTGCTGCACGGTCGTACCGGCAACCTGTACCGGGTCGAAGACAGCTACCGGCGTGGCTGCGCCGGTGCGGCCGATGCTGAGCACGATATCACGCACCACGGTGGTCGCCTCTTCGGCGGCATATTTGTATGCCACAGCGCCGCGGGGCGCCTTGCCGACGATGCCGAGCGCGCTGAAGAGCGCCCGATCGTTCAGCTTGATGACTAATCCATCGGTGTTGTACGGCATGTGATGGCGCTTCTCCTGCCACTGGTCGACAAAACGCATAATACTGTCCAGATCGGACAGCACGGTGGCATGGGGGCCCGCAGCAATGCCTAAGGCGCGGATCGCTTCATAGGCATACGCATAGGTCGGCACCTCGGTCGCGTCGTCGCGCAGGACTTCCCAAGCCTGGAAGCGCAACGGCCGGGCCGCGGCCAATTTCGGATCAAGCTGGCGGATACTGCCGGCCGCCAGATTGCGCGGGTTGGCGTAAACCGGCTTGCCCTCGGTCTCGCGCCGCTTGTTGAGCGCTTCAAAATCTCTTTTGTAAATGATAACTTCGCCGCGGATCTCAGTGCGGCCATGCAGAAACTGCTCAAACTGGGTATCGTGGCGCAGCTCGAAAGGCACGCTTTCCATGGTGCGGACATTCACGGTTACGTCCTCACCGACCAGGCCGTCGCCGCGCGTCACGGCGCGGACAAAATGGCCGTCCTCATAGTGCAATGCGCAGGCCAGACCGTCCAGCTTGAGGTCGACAAAAAAAGCCGGGTGGCCATTAGCAAAACCGAGCTCGGGTGCCAGCTTCTGTGTCCGTTCGATCCAGGCAGCGACCTCGTCACGGCTGAATACGTCGTTCAGGCTGATCATCCGTTCGCGGTGGCGCACCTGCGTAAAGCCAGGCAGCGGCTGGCCGGCCACGCGCTGCGTAGGGCTGTCCGGCGTCATAAGATCGGGGAACTGCGCTTCCAGCTCGGCCAACTCGTGCTTGAGCGAATCGGCCGCGGCTTCGCTCATGATCGATTCATCAAGTACGTGGTAGTGGTAACGGTAGTCGCTGATGAGTGTCCGAAGCTTCGCAATACGGGCCGCGGCTTCGCCATGGCTCAGCTGCTTCACACCAACAGCTCCCGATACAGCGTGTACATATAGGCATGCGCTACAAGGAGGCCAACTGCCGACAGGCCGAGCACCACCCACGGCGCCAGCGAGGCAGCCAGCCAAATGAACGGCAGGCTGATGAGCACCCCTGCCACCAGGAGGAAGATCGGCAGGAAGAACAGTTTTCGGAACACTGCTGCGCGGCGGTAGCGCACCAGCTGCCGGGCACTGCGCAGCGCCCGCAGCGGCGTCATATCCGGCAACGTGACGATATACAGCGCGAACACCGACGAGCACAACATATAGAGTGACACGAGGGCAAGAATGGCGAAGATGGCAATCGCGCCGATCCGTTCAATCGGGTGTATGGCGATGCCATAGTTCATCAGCAGCGCGTATAAGCCGCCGCCGATCAGCAGCGGCACCAACTGCAACAGCAACACCAGCATGACCAGTACAAACGGGATGAGGGGGTACATACCTTTATAGAAGCTGTCACGCAAGCGCACGGCCTGTCCGGACGTCACTTCCCGTAGGAGCCAAATCGCCGCCAGGCTGATAATAACCCCTAGGATGAGCTGGTAGGCGCCGGCAGCCGGATTGGCCGTGTTCGTGCTGTTTGAGGAAAGCAGCGTGCTAAACACCGACACGCCGATACCGAATCCGCCCAACAGCGTACCGTTAAACGTATGCGACAGCTGCTGCTTGAGGCTCCCTACATCCGTCGCACTCGACAAGCCTGTTACGAGCAGCACCTCAAGTATGGCGTAGATGGCAAGCAGGCCCAGAAAAAGCTTCCGATGTCCCCACAGAGTCCGCAGTGCCTTCCTGTTGATTATCCACGCGCTGGGCAACACTACCGGATGCTTCACATGCTGCAGCCGGAACAATTTATACGGTGGCAGGCGCAGGCGCCGGGGCCGGCCGGCTGTTGTGGTAGTAGGCGCAGGCATTGCCGCCGTGGTAGTCACATAGCTTTGCGCCGGGGCCGGGCTAGCTGGCCTGCTGGATGTTTTTGGGCGCACGGTAGTTTTCTTGGAGGACTTTGCGGCCGACATGATGTCTCTTATTGTAGCAAACGATTGGCGCCTACGCGTGGCTGCCCATGCTGCGCAAGCGGGCAATGCGGTCGTCCAGTGGCGGGTGTGTGCTGAAGAGCCCGGCCAAGCTATGCGCTTTGAGCGGATTGGCGAAAAAGAGATGCGCGGTAGCAGTATTCTGCCGGCGCAAGGGACGGCCATAGGTCTTGAGCTTCTCCAGCGCGCTGATCAGCCCCTCGGGGTAGCGTGTCGTAAGCGCGCTCGTGGCGTCGGCCAGGTACTCGCGCTGACGCGAGATAGCGAGCTGGATCATCGTAGCTACGATTGGTGCCAGGATAGCCGCCACAATACCGAGCAAGAGCATAACGGCAGCGGCATCCCCATCGCCCCGGCCGCGGCGACCACCCCTGAACCAGGTCAGCCGCAACATAACATCGGCAAACAGCGAGATGACGGCGGTCAGCGCGAACGCCACCATCGACACGCGGATATCGTAGTTTTTGACATGGCCGAGCTCGTGGGCAAAGACGCCCTGCAGTTCGTTATCATCCATGATGTCGAGCAAGCCGGTTGTCGCACAGACAGCGGCATCCTGCGGTTTGCGCCCGGTAGCGAATGCGTTGGGCGCCGGGTCATCCATGACATACACTTTTGGCATCGGCAGGCCGTCGGTAATAGCCAGGTTTTCAATGATACGCCAGAGGCGCGGGTTATCCTCTTTCTGAATCTCGTGCGCTCCGTTTACCGCCAGCGCCAGGCGGCTGCCGGCAAAATAGGTGATAAGCGCATAGACCGCTGCGCCGATCAATACACCGTAAAACATGGTCGGCTGACCGCCAAGTGAGTAGTTGAACAGCCAGGCAATCGCACCCACGAACGCCACAAAGACGGCCATGATGATGACTGTCCGGCGTTTGTTGGCGGCGATGTCACTGTACATGACGGGTAGTACCCCTCACGCTGCTCCTAGCTGCTGAGCTAGAACTTAACCTCAACCGGCTGCTCGGCCTGGGCTTGTGCCGCTTCATCCAGCTCGAAGAACTCTTTGTCTTTGGTGAAGCCAAGCATACCGGCAAAAATGTTGGTCGGGAAAACTTTGCGCTTGGTGTTAAAGTCGCGCACGACCCCGTTGTAGAAGCGGCGCGAGGCCATGACCTTGTCCTCGGTGTCTGTCAGCTGAGCCTGCAGCTGCTGGAAGTTTTCACTCGCCTTGAGCTGCGGGTAGTTCTCGGCAACCGCAAAGAGGCTTTTGAGCGTCTGGCTGAACTGGTTTTCGGCCTTTGCTGTTGCCGCGGGGCCCTGCGCCTGCATAGCCTGTGAGCGGGCCTTTGTCACGTCCTCAAATACGCTCTTTTCGTGGGTGGCATAACCCTTGACGGTGTTAACCAGGTTAGGAATAAGGTCATACCGTCGTTTGAGCTGGACGGTGATGTCACTCCACGCCTCGTCTGCCTGCACGTTCAGGCGTACCAGGCCGTTGTACATAGCGACCACCAGGGCGGCCAATACCACCACGATGATAAGTACGATAATAAGTGCGGTCATGCGAAATGTCTCCTTGTTTCTCTACGCATTATACAGCACCCTGCCATGGGCGCTATGATATACATAATGGTAAAACATTCGCGTGTCCGTCGGACCCTGCTCAGCCTGCTGGTCGTATTGCTCTGCGGCAGCTACGTGGCATATACGCTGACCCAGCCGCTGGCAGCGCTGGCACCGCGCGTGACGTTTCGCGGCTCCCGGCCCGCCGCGGCTGTGGCGCTTGACTGGCCGGTCTACGGCGAGTCAGCGGTCGGCGCCGTTGGCTATGGTGTCCTGACGACGCACGGCGCCGAAACTCCGCTGCCGACCGCAAGCACTATCAAGGTCCTGACGGCATTGGCAGTGCTGCAGCGACAACCACTTACATCTGGGCAGCAGGGACCAGCCATCACTATTACGGCAGCCGATGTCGCATCGTACACTAAGTATGTCGCCGAGGATGGCTCGGTCGTTCGCGTTGTTGCCGGCGAGCAGTTGAGCGAATATCAGGCGCTACAGGCGCTGCTGTTGCCCTCTGCCAATAATATCGCCGAAACACTGGCCCGCTGGGCATTCGGCTCAATTGCCGCGTACACGACCTACGCAAACACCTATGCCCGCCAGCTGGGTATGACGAGTACGGCCGTTACCGATCCAAGCGGATTTCTCTCCTCCACGACCAGCACGCCCCGCGACCTCACACTGCTCGGCGAAGCGGCACTGGCCAATCCGGTTCTTGCGGCGATTGTGGCTCAGCCAAGCGCGATCATACCGGTCCAAGGCACGATATATAACGTGAACTTTCTGCTTGGGCAAGAAGGGCTCATCGGCATCAAGACCGGCAATAACGATGATGATCTGGGCTGTTTCCTGTTTGCGGCCACGCGGCCCGTTGGCAGCCGGTCGGTTACTATTGTAGGCGCCATTATGGACGCCCCGAATCTGAACACGGCATTAACCGATGCGCTGCCGCTCATCCGCAGCGCTGCTGGCAGCTTCAGTGATGTGACGGTTATCCGCGCCGGCGACCAGATCGGCACGTATCAGTCACCGTGGCAAGGCACCATCCGTGCCGTAGCCGCTAAGACACAATCAGCACTGCTATGGAACGGCGCGGCGCTGACCACTACCACCGTACTGCATACTGTCGATATCCCTGCCAAAAGCCAGCAGGCGGTCGGTACCCTGACAATTAAAAACGCCGCAACAAGCGGCGTTACAACAGTTCCGGTAGTACTTGCGCATGCCGCCGGCACTCCCGGCATCCTTTGGCGGCTCACGCATCCCTTCGATCTATAGATCTGGTGGGTTGTGAGGGGCTCGAACCCCCGACCTCCTCGGTGTAAACGAGGCGCTCTAGCCAACTGAGCTAACAACCCTTATACAGACTGAGTATACCACATACCTCAGATCTATAAATTTAGGCGACTTCATTATATCTGATCCATATGCTAAAATAGCAGTCGATGCGCGGGTGCTGTAATCGGTAGCCAGGCTGGCTTGAGGTGCCAGTGTCGCAAGACGTGGAGGTTCAAGTCCTCTCCCGCGCACCAACAAAAGACTCTTTCTTTCGGGGTCTTTTATTTATTTTATCTTGATTAAGAATCGTCGTGCTAGTTACGCGGCAAGTGGTGGGCGAGGTGCGCCAGGCTATATTGCTGGCGCATCAGCGGCTTGATGTCATCAAGCTTCACACCGATTTTCACACCAGGGTTCAGTGTATGGTGCGGGTCAAAGATATCTTTCACCTTCCTGAAAAGACCATACGCTTCCGTACCGTATTGTTGCTCCAGATACGGGGCGCGAAGCCGGCCGTCGCCGTTCTCACCGCTGACAGTACCGCCCAGCGAGATGACAAGCCGGTGGTATTCGTCGAGCAGCCGGAAGGCCTTCTGACGGTCGCCGAGCTGGGCAACATCCAGATAGGGCTGGATGTGCACTTGCCCGTCGCCGGCATGGCCCCAGAGTGCTGCCGGCAGCCGGTTACGCTCCAGAATATCATAGGTACCGACGATCAGGTCTTGCAGCTTCTCGGCGGGTACGGCGCCATCCAGCAACGGCAGCGCCCGCGCCGCTCCCTGACCATGTGCCAGGACCATTGCCGATGCTTCGCGCAGCCGCCAGAGTGCTGCCTGCCGCTCCGGATCAGTTTCGGTCCGCATGGTGGTGGTGTATTTGGCAAGTATTTTGGCAGCCTTGTGAGCAGTCTTTTTCTGGGAGCGGCCAGGCGTGTCGTACTCTACCAACAGGCTAAAAGCAGACAACGGCGCCTCCACCAGCCCGCGGAGCTGGCTCGGATTGAGCGTAGTGACCGCTGCGAGCAGGTTGCCGTCTACCACCTCCATGGCGCTCGGCGTATCGCCCTGGCGCAGTTCAAGTACAGCCGCCTGTAATGCCGGCAGATCGCGTATCCCGGCGACGAGCAAGGTTGTTTCAGGATTATATGGTTCTGTGTCGAGCGTAATTTCCGTAACGATACCTAGTGTTCCCTGGGAACCGACAAACAACGGCGTAAGATCAAACGAGCCGTCTTTGTGCTTGATGTCCAGCAGGTCGTAGCCTGCCGTATCTTTCGTGACGTGCCGCTTCAAGCTATCTACAGTACTTTTGTGTTCTTCGAGCAAGGCGTCCAGCGAGCGGTAAATCTCGCCTTCAAAGGTTGCCGAGCCGAGCTTTTTACTCAGCTCACGCTTGCTGAGGCGCTCGGTCACTATCACCTCGCCGTTTGCCAGCACCACACGCAGCCCGCGGACATAGGCACGCGTGTCACCATACTTCAGGCTTTTCTCGCCGCCGGCATTATTGGCCACGGCCCCGCCGATAGTCGAATACGCCGCAGAAGCAGGGTACGGCGGCAGGAAACGACCATGTGTCTCCAGTGTCTGTTGAAGCGTACCATAATTGAGGCCTGGTTCAACCACCACCGTGCCGCTTTTGGCGTCGAGCTCCAGAATACGATTGAGGTGCGCCGGAAAGGCCATGATCATACCGCTGCCGATGGCCGCCCCGCTTTGGTCGGTGCCGGCACCACGCGCCGTAATCGGCACGATGCGGCCACGCTCGGCCAGCTGCCAGATAAAACGTGCGGCCTTGCGCACATCCTGTTCGCTGCGCGGGTATAGCACCAGCGAGGGCGTCAGTGTAAAGATACTGGCGTCGGCGGCGAAGGCATGGCGTATATCCGCCGACTCAATCACCTCGCCTGTTACATGTTGCTGCAAATACTGCCCGATTTTATTCATGCTCTGCTGCCTCTACCCTGCCGGGCATCATAATTCCGTATGTATCATAGCATAGTTACTTATGCTTAGGGGCTGTCAGACGGCCTACGGTTCTTTCGGCCGGAGTGCCTCTGCAACCTCCGCTAAGAACGCAGCTTCCGCCTGTAGTTGCTCTTCGGAAGTGATTGGTTTGCGGCGAATTGCCACCCGTGGCGGTATCTCCGGCCGGTCGTCGGTTGCCGGGACTGGCGGCAATGTATCTACCCTGAAGTCGCCTATGCGGCCACGTTGCTCCAGCAGCTCACGAACGCGTGCTTCAGGTATATTGTGCATACGTAACTCAACAGCATAGGCTCCCGGCAGATTGCGTGTGCCGTAGGTTAGCTCCTCTAGTATTTGTCCCATGAGCTCCTGAGGGTTATCGGGGTATGTTACCTCGAATCCTCCCCAAAGATGGACGGGCCTCGTATAGTCACCGAAAATGTCGTTGTCGGTCTTGCGGTTGAAGTAAGTGTACTGCTCCAGCCGGCGCCGGACGACCGCAGCGATATCGGTGCCCGGATCATCTTGCGCAACCCGCTCGGCTTGCGCGATCCAGCGGGGGTTGCTCAGGTCTACGGCAAGCGCGCGGCGGTGGAGCTCCTCGGTTATAGTGGGCTCGGACAGTTTCGCCAGACGCGTTTCGGCCTGCGCGGCTGCCAGCTGCAGCAATTTCTGATAAGAGACGTTGGCTTTGACGTGCTTATCCATACGCAGGATCGGCCCGTTCGGCCCCTGTACGCGCTGGACAAGACCGAATTTCTGCCCAGCCGCCAGTGAGAACATGGCCCCCGTCGTGTCAGTGATATCCATCGTAATGACATTCGGCCGCAGCGCCAGCAGTTGCTGGACCATCCGCGTTTCGAGCAGCGTTGCCAGGCCGAGCCCGCGCACATCGGGTGAGACATAGACCATGCCGATATTGGCACGGACTTGCTTGCCTGCTTGCATCGCACCTGACAGCCCATAGCCGACGAGGTGGTCGTCTACGAATAAACCTTCCTGCTTGTACCCAATCGGCAAGGCTTCTCGGGCTACATTGGTCACCGCCGCGACACTGTCGCTATCGCGCTGCTGCATCCATGTCAGTTCACCATCGGAAATAGCACGGAACGTGATGCCAATCGCCTGCAAACGCTCTTCAAATGAAGGGCGCTGCTCTTGCGCCAATCCATCAGCTGGTGGCAGCGTTTCTCCTGCCATGCCTACTCCTGCGCCTTTGCACGTGGCGTACACATACTACCTACAACAGATTCTAGCCATCGCCGCATATAATGCAATACCAATCAAAGAGCCCAGCTACCCACTAGGCTCTTTGATTGGTGCAGTATAAAGGACGATTATAGAACTTTGGTTGGTCTCTCATCTGTTGATTCTGTAGAAAAGTACGGCGAGCATGATGAGACTGACGACCGTACGCTTTAGCACGAACCTGTTGACATGACCTATCTTAATGTATATACTTGTATACACAAGGAGTTAACCATGAACATCATGTTATCGCTACAAAAATGGGGAAATGGCACGGGCGTACGCATACCTAAAAAAGTAGTACAAGCAGCAAAGCTGCAATTAAATCAGCCCTTAAATATAACCCTTCAGAATAATTCAATAATTCTGACCCCAATCGCGGACAACGATCTTACGCTTGAGTCAATGCTGCAAGGCGTAACGCCAGATCAAATTAACGGCGAGGTCGATTGGAGTGCAGATATCGGTGTAGAGAAATATGAGTAGAGACCCATATATACCTGACAGAGGTGATATTATTTGGTTGGTACTCGATCCACGCGTTGGCCATGAGCAGTCAGGACGAAGGCCGGCAATTGTCTTGAGCGAGCGCTATTTTACAGAGCACACTCAATTGGCGGTCATATGCCCCATAACTTCAAAAGTAAAGGGACTACCATTTGAAATAGTCATTAAAACGGAAAATATCGATGGAGCAATTCTACCGATACATATTCGAAGTGTTGATGTGATGGCGAGAAAAGCAAAATTTATAGAGCATGCATCTGAGGCAATCATCGCTAAAACAAGCAAGGCTACCGAATTGATAATGAGCTAATGTGAGTGATGGCCCGAACGCCCTCGAGCACCGTTATAGTTTGGTTGAAATAGTTGAATTCAGTTTGGTGCGCGAGAGAGGACTTGAACCTCCACGAGTGTAACCTCACTAGTACCTGAAACTAGCGCGTCTACCAATTCCGCCACTCGCGCGTAACCTGTTGGAATCGCCAAAGAACTACCATATCGTATCTGTTTTTGGCAAAAAACTCAAGAGGGGAGACGGCGGGTAACCCAAGCCGTATGGATCATCCAGTTTTGGACATTGGTGAAGCGGTCGGCGTCGGTGTTGATCTGCTCTTTGCCAAGGCCATAGACGTGTACATGCGAGATATAGACGAAACGCGGCTGGTAAAGGCCAAGCGCCGGCGCGTCCTGCTGCCAGGCTTGCAGGAACGGCTGGTACTTGATGGCGCGCAGTGCATCGCCCAGGCGCGTCCGGCCGGCCTCTAGCGAAGCGTCTGCCACATCCGATGTGTAGCTGGAGAAGTTAAGCTGCGTCGCGGAGCGGACATCGGCCTGCGAACTGTCCCAGTAGACAAATACATCCGGGTCTACGCCGATGGAGATGCCGTCCACGATGGCGTCGTACGGCCGTACCGATGTCGAGGCTGAACCGGCCGGCGAAAGAGCGGCCTGAAAATCAGCCGGCTGCTGGAGGTTGAGCGTAACGCCTATGCCGATTGCCCGCCACTGGGCGCGCAGCCGCTGCGCGACACCTTTAAACTCCGGGTCGTTGACGGCAGTCAGCGTAAAGCTGAGCGGCTGCCCGTCCTTGGTGCGCACCTCGCCAGCGCCGAGCTTCCAGCCATCGGCATCGAGCAGCGCCGCCGCCTGAGCGGCCTGGCCGGTGACCTGGGCATAGGCCGGATTATAACCAAGCTGGCCATGCAGCAGCGGCTCATCAACAGGGATAGCGCTATAACCAAGGCCGGCCAGGATCGCAGAGCGATTAGCCGCCAGCACTAAGGCCTGGCGTACCTTGGCATCTTGCAGAACAGCTTGCTTGGTATTGAAAAAGACGTACGTGCCGGCAGTGAGCGGCAGGTTATAGACATGCGACGAACGGTCTTTGGCGATATCGGCCGGTACGGTCGAGAGGCCGGCAGCGGCCGTCACTTGCCGGTTGCGGTACGCGCTCAGGAGCGCCCCCTGGCTGGCAAAGGCATCAATACTGAAGCTGCTCAGGCGCGGCGATCCGGCCCAGTACTGCCGGAACGGCACCAGGGTTATCTGCTGCTCGGCCGCGTCACCCACGCCGCTTACCCCAATCGCACTCCAGCGGAACGGCCCGGCGCCTACGGGGCTGGTCGTGTTAAAAGCTACCGACCGCAGGTCAACTGCCGGCACAGCTTGCAGCAAGTGTCTCGGCACGATGCCGTTCGTAAGGCTATACGGGAATGAGCTGAGCGGATTGGGTAAGGTGAAACTGACCGTTTGGGCGTCTAACTTCTGTACGGTCACCCCCTGCCAGCTGCTGAAGAGCGGCGACTGAGCATCGGCATTTTGGATGGTGTGGTAGGTAAAAAGGACGTCATCGGCCGTCAGCGGCTTGCCGTCCTGCCATGTCAGTGCACTGCGCAGGTGGATGGTGTAAACGGTGCCGTCATCATTGACATTCCAGCGGTCGGCCAGGTCGCCCACCAAATGGTTTTGGTTATCGTACGTCAGTAAGCTGGCAAAGACCAGCCGTGATACGGTCGTATCAACATCACTGACGGCATAAAGCGGGTTGGCGGTAGTGAATGAGCCCTCGACCCCTTCGGTATACATGCCGCCCGGGGCCGGCTGCAGGACCTGGTAATATTGCTTCAGCGCCGACAGCTGCACGCTCAGCATACCGGCAATTACCACGAACAGGAGCGTCCAGCCGGCCACCAGCCGCCACACCAGCCGGAGCTTGCCCAGGCGCGCAAAAAAATGCTTGTCTACCTGGCTGCTGCCCTCTTGGAGCAACTCACCGGTGCGCCGCACCCGCCGGCGCACCAGGCGGCGGAAACGGAACTTGAGCGGAGAGGTGGCCATAATTTCCGTTGGTTGGCGGCTAGCTAAGAATCCCCAGGATCAATGACAGCGCAAAGACAACGGCGCAAACAATGGTCAGCTGGAAGATTGTTTTGTCAGTGCCGCGACGGGTGGTATTGATCTCTCCCGCCCCGCCCAGCCCGGCGCCGAGTGTTGCGCCGCGCGTTTGCACCAATATGAGCACGGTCATGAGCAGCATCGAGCCAATGGTCAGATAGTTGAAAATCGACATAACGTACCTACAGTATAGCGGTCACCGCCAAGTTTACCAACCCAATGATGATACCCGTAACCATCGCGGCCCACAGATTGCCAACCTGGAGCGGCGCATACAGCGCCGCGGCCAGCAGCACCATCAATCCGTTGATGACGACCATAAAGAGCCCAAGCGTCAGGATGACCGCCGGCAGCGACAGCAGTACTACGAGCGGCTTGATGATCATATTAATGACAGCCAGGATGAAACCGGCACTGAGCATCGCCCCCAGCCGGTTGCCATAGCTAACGGAACCGCTCAACAGTGCGGCCGCCAACCACAGCCCCAAGCTGCAGGCCAACCAGCGGATCAGAAAACTGCCAAGCAAACGGCTCATGACACTATTGTACCCTATCTAAAACCGTGCCGCCGGCGGTGAGCCCCACCTGACCGGAACTACAGCAACGTACGGGGCAAAGCGTCGGTAAGGATAGTGTTCCCCTCAGGCGTAATCACGACGTCGTCCTCGATACGCACGCCGATAGCTTCCTCAGGGATATAAATCCCCGGCTCTACGGTCAGCACCATACCCGGCTCCAGCGATTGGGCATAGTCGCCGGCGTCGTGTGCGTTCAAACCCAGAAAGTGTGATGTGGCATGCGGGAAGTAGCGCCGCACCGCCTCATGCTCAATGGTCTTAATCAGTCCCAACTCGCGCAGCTTTTCACCGGTAAATTGTTCAACCTGCTGCTCGTACTCACGCAGGCCTGCGCCAGGCTTGAGGAGTGAGAACGCATACGCCTGGACATCCTGCACGGCTGCATGCACCTGCTGCGCCCGCCGCGATACATCCTTGCCCAGCGCACAGGTACGCGTGATGTCGGCCACATAGTGTTCGGCTTCGGCGCCTACATCCAGTACTACCAGTTCATCACTAGCCAGCCGGCCCTCATTGGCGACATTATGGAGCGTACAGGCGCGCTTGCCGCTGGCGACAATCGGCGTAAAGCCATGCCCGCGGGCGCCGCGCCGCCGAAAGCCACGGGTGATATCCGCCTCGATTTCGTATTCATAGGTATATTTGGCGAGGCGCGCCGGACGGGTTACCTCTTTGAGGGTTGCCGTAGTGATACGAATGGCTTGCTGCAGAGCCGCCAGCTCAACCGGCTGCTTGACCATGCGCAGGCGGGCCAGATGCTCGCGCAGATCGAGTAGTTCCAGTGCGCCGTTCGCTTCTTTCATGCGGCGGATAAGCACTGCCCGCGCCGGATTCGTGTAGAGCCCAAAGGGCTCGACATACGCCGGGCCGGCCGCAAACGTGGCAGCATGCTTGGCCTTCTTCAGCCGGCGTTCCAGCTGGTGCCATCCTTCCGTTTCGTCCACGATGTCGCCGATGCCGGAACAGCGCGCCAGCGCCGCCCGATCGACGGCTCCGTCAAACACTTCGCGCGTATCGCTGCGCCCGGGCACTATCAGGTATTCTTTGCCCTTATCCAGTACTAATACGATGTCCGGCTCGTCAATGCCGGTCAGATACCAGAAGTTGGCATCCTGCTGGAACGGGAAGGCCTCATCTGCTGCGCGCTGCAGCAGCCCGTTGGCGGTGATAATAATCGGCGCGGTGCCGGTAAACAGTTCGCGCAAGCGCGCCCGGTTGCCCGCGAAGAAGTCGCTCCCAAACATGACATCATCTAGCTTAGCATGCTTGGCAAATCGCACCAGTGCACCAGATCAATTAGTGCACAAGGTGGCGCTGTACAAATGCCACAATACTGTTGTAATGGGTGCTACAAAGCCAGATGTCTAGCACCAGCAAGGCCGGGAATATAATGAGCGTTTCGATATGCTTGCCGGTCGTGACGCGTAAGCCCTTGATGGGCGGAAAACCGAACTTGATGGGGATAGGCAGGAGCCACGGCACGCCCTCTTTTGTGAGCGTATCCATAACGAGATGCGACAGTATGCCGATGAGGAATGCGAACCAGACCACCACAATATCGACATGCGGCATAAGCGGGTGCAGGAATTGCAGCAGCGCCCGCGCGAGTAGTGCAAACAGCGCCAGGCCGATGAGTGAATGGCTCAGGAAGCGGTGACCGCCGATTACCTTGTCAAATACCTTGCCCATAACATGACCCTCGGGCAGGTTGCGCCAGAGCGGCGCCGTCGGCTGGTCGATATCCGGCGCGATGCCGCCAATCTGATTCGCAAGCACCGCCACCAACACCGTCGCTACGCTTACGGATGATTGCGGCAACATTAATACCGCCAGGCCCAGCGCAGTGATAGCAGCCAGATCATGTGTACGCGCAGTCATACCATGTATTGTAGCAGCGTCTATGGCGCAGGTTTGTCGACAAGATAACTGCGCAGGATCGCGGCTTTTTTACGGCCGACGGCCGCTTCAAGCTCACGATCAGTTGCCTGGCCAACGGCACGCACGCTGCCGAATGTGCGCAGCAGTTTTTTCTTGGTACTCGGCCCGATGGATGGAATATCGTCCAACAGGCTGGCCGTCTGGCGCTTGGTCTTCAGCACCGAGTGGTAGCTGACGGCAAAGCGGTGTGACTCATCGCGGATGCGCTGCAGCAGTTTCACAAGGTTGGTGCTATGCGGCACGTTGACCAAGATGAAATCGTCGCTTTCAGCCATGAAGCCGCCCAGCTTGTGCAGTATATCCATATTCAGTACCACATTGGAGTGCTCTTTTTGGATCACGATCTGCTCTTCCCGCTTGGCCAGCCCGACGAACGGCACGGCGCCGGCACTGGCTTCGTCGCGCGCCCGGATGGCGGCGTCCAGCTGGCCTTTGCCGCCGTCGATCAGCACCAAGTCGGGCTTGCCCCAGCCGCGCACGTGCGTCTCGGCGAAGCGGCGTTTGATCGTCTCGTGCATGTTATAGAAATCGTTGTTGTGGTCTCTTTTCGTTTTGAATTTGCGGTATTCGCGCTTGTTGCTGACACCGTTGGTGAAGACTACCATGCTCGCCACTACGTCAGTGCCCTGCATATGGCTGATGTCGTAGCCTTCGATGCGCTGCGGGAACGCGGACAAGCTTAACAAGTCAACTAATTCCGTCAGCGCGTGATCTTTGCTGATATCCAGAAATTCTTTATCGCTGAAAATTACTTTACGCGTCAAGTTTTGCAGCGCAAACAGCTGGTTGCGGAGCTTGGCTGCCTTCTCGAAGTCCTGCGCGGCTGCGGCCGTGCGCATATCTTGTTCCAGCTCGCGAGCGACGGTTTGGCGCTTGCCCTCAATCACGGCTATCAGTTTGCGTAAGTTGGCGCGGTAATCCTCCAGACTGGTCCGGCCCTCCTCCAATCCGGGATCGAGGCCAAGGTGATAGAACAGCGTCGCGCGCTTCTGGCCGCCGATGCGGCGCGTAGCGAACGGAAAGACATGGCGGAGTGCTTTGAGCGCCTGGCGAACGCTCAGGGCGCTGAGGTAAGGGCCGAAATATCTGGCACCGTCATCGAGTGGCCGGCGCGTGGTAGTGACGGTCGGGAAATCGCTGCCGTAGTCGATGCGGATATAGACCATCGACTTGTCATCACGCAGTAAAATATTGTAGCGCGGCATGTACCGCCGGATCATTTCGGCTTCCAGGAACAACGCTTCCAGTTCGCTCTCGACCACCATCCAGTCGGTGTCGGCAATCTCGGCTACGAGCGCGTCGGTCTTCGCGTCGCGCAGCCGTGATTTTTGAAAATACTGCCGCACGCGGTTGCGCAGTACCGCTGCCTTGCCCACGTAAATAATCTGGCCACTGGTGTCCTTGTGAAAATAGACGCCGGGAGCCTTCGGCAGTTGCTTCAATTTCGCCGCCAGTTGTTCGGTCATAGTTCTATTGTATCGCTCGGTGACGGCTACGCCAGAATGATGAAGAGGACAACCAGCAGGATAACAAGGACTGCGAGTGCGACGATATTGGCCGCAACGAGCATGGTTTGCGTGTCCCGATGCGCGGCAGCAGGTGGCGTCGACACGTCCGATGGCAACCCCACGGGCGGCGGCGCTGCCGGCGGTGTCTGCGCCGCCGGCTGGCCGGCGGCAGGTGCAGCTGACGCCGCGGCAACACCGCCGGCAGCAACCGGGGCGATAGTGCTGTCGGCAGACCGACGGGCGGCAGCCGCTTCTGCCTGTGACTGCCGACGGGCCATCAGCGGGTCGCGCTCATAGCTTTGCTCTTGGAGGAGCAGCTCTTCGTTCAGGACGCGGCGGAAATCGCCGCCGCGCTGGTAGGCTTCGACCACGCGGCGCAGGCCCTGCTCACTGATAAGATGCGTTTCGAATACCCGGTCGACTGTTGTGGCGCCGACTACAATACTTTCGGCGGCTGCGGCGAGTTCTTTCGTGCTCATATGCTCTGCGCCTTTGAGCGCCGGTTTGGCAGCTTCGGGCTTGGGAATGGGCCGCTCCGGTCGTATAGCTTCCGCTGTCGTGCGCAGTGCTTCGACCGGACGGGCCGCTTCCGGCATCCGGCCGCTGGCAGCGGCTTGCTCCTGAACCTTGGCGATGGCTGCAGCCGTTTCTGCCTGACGCGCCTCTGCGTGCTGATAGGCGACAGTCCGCAGGTCGGCCTCGCGGCGGGTAATATTGGCGATCTGCTCGTGCAACGCCCGGTTCTCGTGGGCCAGGCCCTGCTGCACTGGTTTGAACTTCTTTTCGGCGGCGGCGATGCCCTCGCGCAGGCCTTTTTTCCTGCCGCTACGGTGGCCAAGCAGATAGCCTAACACGCCCCCTATGATACCGCCCGTTACCGCAGCACTGCTGTCGGCGGTATCGCTTCCGGCCGTCTCTGCCGTCGGTGCCGGCAATTCGTTGCCTGAAGCAGGCGCCTGATTATACGCACCGTACCAGCCCGGCCCGCCGCCTGCGAACATGCCGGCGACGCGCTGGCCGGGCGGCCCCATGCGTCCACCCATGGCCCCGGCCGCCTGCTCGTCCGCGTCCTCGGCGGCGCCAGCTTGCTCGGGCGCTGACGGGCCCGGTTGTTCGGCACGGTTGGCGATAAGCCCGGCTACATCGTCTGTTTCGGCAGCAGGTGGCAGCGCGGCTTCTGCCGTTTCCAGCTCGGGTAGGCTGTAGGCCTCCCGGACAGCCTCGTCGGCGTGCTCAATAGCCTGCGGGATCTCCGCCTCAGCAGCGGCCGTGACATTCTCGCTGGTCTGTTCAACAAAATCGCGGTCTACATGCCCTGCCTCGGCATGCGGCGTCTCGGCTTCGGTATCAACCAACTCAAGCTCGATATCCGCCTCGCGCTCGTGCAGGAACTCGATGACCCCTTCTTTGATAACGGGCTGCTCGTCCGCCTGTTCGGCCGCCGCAGCCGACAGCGCCGCATCTTCTGCCACGTCTTCATCCGTCGCGGTCTCGCCGCCCCCGTCTGACACGGCCGCGGCTTCAGCCGCATCGGCGGCGGCCTCTTCTGCCGGCTCTTCCGCAGCGCTTATTTCATCTGCCTTGGCAGGCTCTGCTGCCGTCTCATCGGTCTCTGCCTGTTCCTCTTGCCGCTCCGTTTTGTCTTTTTCTTTCGGCCGTTCAGGTTCCTGTTTGAGCAGGCCGGCGATACGCTCGGCAAGCGTTTTGGGCGGCGGCGTGGCCTCAGGCGGCGCCTGTGCGGCGCGCTCGGCTACTTTGCCGACAATACTGGCGGCTTCAGCACGTTTGCCGCTCTCTTCTTTGCCTTTCTTTTCTTTCTTCTCGTCTTTGTCGTTATCCGACGAGCTCGCTTCGAAAGATGATCCGGGGAACCGTTCTCCTGCCATACTGTCGGTCTACTGCGCTTTCATCTTCCCGCAAATTGTTATTGCCTTTATTACGGTAGCATTATAAGATATGGGGTATCTATTAGCAATCTAACCGGAGGCGGCCACCCCATGTATATCACCACAGCGACTATTGCTGGCGCCCCGGCGCGAGCCTAAGCTTCTCTCGATCACTGTACCATCGTCGCTAACCGGCGACGCTCACCAAACCTAAGCGTACTATCAACCTGACTTGCAGCCTTCGGAGGAGTGCTGCCGCTATGAATACCACCCTGCAAACCGTCAAACTGTTCTGGAGCCACGCCCGGCGCTACCCGCATCTGGTCATCGGCATCGTTGTCAGCATCCCGCTGACGGTGCTGGCCGGATCATTCTTGCCGCCGCTGATCGTGGCAAACGTCCTTAACAAACTCGGCACCCACAGCTATGCGCCGGACGAACTGTGGGCCACGTTTAGCACCGCACTGGTCGCATATGCCGTCCTGCAGGTTGCCAGCGGCGTGCTCGGATGGCGGATTGCCGACGCCTTTGGCTGGCGGCTCGAAGCCAACGTTGAGCGCGACATGGCCCGCCGCATCTTCAAACACCTGCTGGACCAGAGCCCGAACTTCCACGCCAACCGCTTCGGCGGGTCGCTGGTCTCACAGACAAACAAGGTGATGGGCGCGTATATCCGTTTCGCCGACACCACGATGTACCAGCTTATCCCGCTGACATCGGCGCTCGTGTTCGCCGGCCTTATTCTGGCGTTGCGTGCGCCCCTGTATGCAGTGGTACTCATTGCCTTTGCGGTGGTGTATATCACTAGTTCGGTTTTTGTGACCAAGGCGGTGCGCAAGCGCGGCGCCGAACAGGCGGCAGCCGAGAGCCGGCAGACCGGCAACCTGGCCGATGCCGTGACGAATGTGATGGCCATCAAGAGCTTTGCCGGCGGCGCCTACGAAAACGAGCGGTTTGCAAACACGACGCAAGAAACGTACGACAGCTTGTTCCGCCTGGCGCACGCGCACGCGCGGCAGCAGATCTATTTCAGCGCCATGAGCAACGGTATCCTGGCGATTTCGCTTGCCATGGCCGTCTTTAGCGCCGTGCGGCTGCATGTCGACCTGGCCGTGGTTTTCCTGATACTCAACTACACCACCACGATCGCCGGCAACCTGTTCCAGTTCAGCAACAACGCCCTGCGCCAGTACAACCGGGCACTCGGCGATGCTGCCGACATGGTGCAGATCCTGCAGCTGGAACCGGAGATCAAAGACCCGGCCGAGCCGGAAGCGCCGCGCATCAGCCGCGGCGACATCCGTTTTGACCGTGTGACGTTCACGCATAATGGGGCCGAGCATACGCTGTTCCGGAACCTTGCCCTGCACATCAAGGCCGGCGAAAAGGTCGGTCTGGTCGGTCACTCCGGCTCAGGCAAGACGACGCTCACCCGTCTGCTGCTCCGCTTCAGCGACCTGGACCGCGGCCGCATCCTGATTGACGGACAGGATATCAGCCGCCTCACGCAGGATGACCTGCGCCGCGCTATCGCATATGTGCCGCAAGAGCCCATTTTGTTCCACCGCTCTTTGCGCGAGAATATCGGCTACGGACGACCCGATGCCTCGCAGGTGGAGATTGAAGCGGCGGCCAAGCTAGCCTATGCACACGAGTTCATCGCCGAGCTGCCTGAAGGCTACGACACGCTGGTGGGCGAACGCGGCGTCAAGCTGAGCGGCGGGCAACGGCAGCGCATCGCCATCGCCCGGGCACTGCTCAAAAACGCGCCGGTGCTGGCGCTCGACGAAGCGACCAGTGCGCTCGACTCCGAGAGCGAGGCGCTCATTCAGGACGCGCTCTGGAAGCTGATGGATGGCCGCACGGCTATTGTCATCGCCCACCGCCTGAGCACCATCCAAAAGATGGACCGGATTGTCGTGCTCGAGAGCGGCAAGGTCATCGAAGAAGGCACCCATCAGGAGCTATTGCGCCGTGGTGGGGCCTACGCCAAGCTTTGGGCGCACCAGTCGGGCGGGTTCATCGAGGAGTAACGCGTGATAAAAAGAAACAGGCGCCGGTTGTGGCGCCTGTTTCCTATGTGGTGCGGGGCTATTATGCCTCTTTTTTCTCGTCGTTCTCGTCTGCTTCGGCCGTCTCGCTGCGCTCGGCCGCTTCACCTTCGGCGGCCGCGGCTGTTTCTTCCGGTTCGGCAGCGCCGCCAGCTGCATCGTTGGCTGCCTGCAGCGCGCTCGGCTCGTAGACTGTCGCCACCGGGTGCTCGGCATCTTCCAGCACTTCCACGCCGTCCGGCACCACCAGCTGCGCGACGGTCACTTGGTCGCCGTCGGCTACCAACAGCTCGGCATCATACTCCAGCACATCCGGGATCTTATCCGGTACGGCGCGCACCGGCACGCTGGTCAGCTGCTCAAGGACGATCAGGCTGCTGCGCTCGGCCGGGCTGGCGTCGTTGCCTTCGGCATAGCGGGCGCGTACCGGCACCTCGGCTTCAACTTTCTGCGTTTTACTAACGGCATTAAAAACGAGGTGCGTCAGCTTGTTGTGATGCGGCTCGAAGCTGGCAGATTTGATGAGCGTTGTGTACGTCTTGCCGCCGGCTTTGACGACGACCGGATGGTGCCGCCCGGCACGCTGGTACAAATGCTGTAGCGTCAAGTATGGTCCTTGCACCAATACGGATGCCTTGCCGTGGTTGTGGATCACGGCCGGAACCTGCCCATCCTCACGCAAATGCTTCACCGCCTTGCCGGTTATGTCACGCGGCGTAAGCTCAACACTCATGGTCTCATCGGTCATGCGGATACCCTCTCGCTTACTATATGTTCCAGTATACCACGGTGGCCAGGCTGGACGTAGACACGTAAAACAGATACGATAAACACATGTTTCATGTGACGGAACTCATCCAGACCGGCGGTTTGTTGCTTATCGCGCTAGTGATCTTTGCCGAGTCAGGTATGATGGTCGGGTTTTTCTTCCCGGGAGACACGCTGCTCCTGAGCGCGGGTGTGCTGGCAGCCGGCGGCGCTATCTCGCTTCCCTGGACGCTGGTGGTGATCGCGGCCGCGGCGATTGCCGGCGACAATGTCGGCTACCACATCGGCCGCACGGTAGGACGGCGTCTGTTCCGCAAGCCGGACGGCATTATCTTCCGCCACGAGTACATCATGCGGGCCGAACAGTTTTATGAGAAGTACGGCAGCAAAACGATGCTGCTGGCCCACTTCGTGCCTGTTGTTCGTACCTTCGCGCCGGTTACGGCCGGCGCCGGCAATATGCCGCTCAAAAAGTTCGTCTTTTTTGATGCGGCTGGTGATACTGCCTGGGCGCTGTTCGGCGTACTGTTCGGCTACTTTGTGGGCAGTCGCATACCAGGCATCGACCGGTACATCGAGCCGGTGCTCATTCTGATCATCATCGCGTCGCTCACGCCCACCATCTACCACCTGGTGCGGGATCAAAAAATCCGCGCCGCGCTTGCCCGCCGGTGGCAGCGCTTGCGGCGGCGCGGCAAAACGCCGACTGACGAGTAACAGAGCGTCGGAACGAGGACGAGCTCCAAGCAACGTCAAGTGGTCGGCCCGAATATGCCTCTGCCGTCTATGCCGATGCGCAAGGCCCAGTGCCACAGTGCTGAAACGGGCACACTAGCCACTACTTACGCCATAGATTGCGGTGCGGCACCGATGTACTGGTAGCGACCGCGGAACTCCTCGAAATAGTATGCCAGACCGGGGATAAGCGTCGTCAGGCGCACCAGCTCGCCGTCTTTCTGCACCAGCGGATCGACAATCCGCGGCTTGCTGCGTCCGTAAAACTCCGCTTCGGCTTCGGCGGCGTACCGGAATTCATAACCCGGCCGCAGGCGCTCAAGACGCCTGTCTATCTGCGGATCGTGCGCGGCCTGCAGCTTTTGCCACACTTGCTCATCCGTCGCAAAAAAGTCTTCCTCGGCCAAACCGCCCGTTTCCCAGGCGGTTTTAATGGCACCCGCCAGGAGCTGGTAGGCGCCGTGCGACGTAGGGTCAAGCCATAACAAGCGGCAGAAGTTCAGGTACAAGATGGCGTAGAGGCTGGCAATGCGCACATCCTCAAAATAGAACTGCTCGTGTTTTTCCTTCAGAGAGGTGAGAAAGAGTTTCACGGTCTGCCGCGGCAGCAGGCCAAAGCCGTAGCCGTCGCGCATGAAGTAATCCAACCGGTCAAACGAAATATCCGGCAGGTCGTTCTCCAACAGCGGAAATTGTTCTTTGTCGAGCACCTTGGC
Source organism: Saccharimonadales bacterium (SeqCode) (assembly GCA_035545555.1). Lineage (GTDB taxonomy): Bacteria > Patescibacteriota > Saccharimonadia > Saccharimonadales > UBA4665 > JANWHZ01. The sequence goes on from DASZYD010000013.1 coordinate 27,413, forward strand.
GATGTCGATGCGATGCCGCCGGCAAATGTCCGGGATTTCCGACCGCATCACGACTTTTTCCAGGAACTGGTCGTGATAGGCCCAGCCGTCGCTCGGGATGACCGTATCAATGACATGCGAGAATGCCGTGTGCGGCACATCGTGCAGCAGGCAGGCGATTTGCTCCTCAACCGGCCGCTTATAGTAGCGGGCCAGATACCATGCGCCGACGCTATGCTCAAACCGCGTGACATCACGGCTCGGATAGATGAAATGCGACGCCCCGTCCTGGGAGATATGTTTGAGGCGCTGGAGCGGTTTGGAGGCTATAAGCTCGGCAATGACCGGCTCGGTAACGGCAATGCGCCCGTATATCCTATCGCGTAGAACCATCGGCCCCTCCTTCTCTCCTTGCAACTATACGGGCTGGCCCTCCAACACACAAGCAGCCAGGGAGATTTTACAATAGGTGCTTGAGATATTGGCCGGTGTACGAGGCCGGTACCTTGGCGACCTGCTCGGGCGTACCCTCGGCCACGACGGTGCCGCCGCCGCTGCCGCCCTCCGGGCCCATGTCGATCAGCCAGTCGGCGCTCTTGATGACATCGAGGTTATGCTCGATTACCACCACGCTGTTGCCGGTGTTTACTAAGGCATGGAGCAGACGCAAGAGTTTATCGACATCGGCCATATGCAGGCCGGTGGTCGGCTCGTCCAGAATGTAGAGCGTGCGGCCCGTGGCACGGCGCGAGAGTTCGCTGCTCAGCTTGATACGCTGGGCTTCGCCGCCGCTGAGGGTGGTGGCCGGTTGGCCAAGGCCGATATACCCCAGGCCGACATCCACCAGTGTCTGCAGTTTGTTACGGATGGCAGGCACGTTCTCGAAGAACTCCAGCGCCTGCTCGCACGTCATATCCAGTACATCGCTGATCGTTTTGTCTTTGTAGTGGATCTCCAGCGCCTCGCGGTTGTAGCGCTTGCCGTGGCAGACTTCGCACGGCACATACACATCCGGCAAAAAGTGCATTTCGATCTTGATAATGCCGTCGCCCGAGCAGTTTTCACACCGCCCGCCCTTCACGTTAAAGCTGAAGCGCCCGGGCGAATAGCCGCGCACTTTGGCTTCGGGCGTCTGCGCAAACAGCTCGCGGATAGGCGTAAAGATGCCTGTGTAGGTCGCCGGGTTGCTGCGCGGCGTGCGGCCGATGGGTGACTGGTCGATGATAATCGCCTTGTCGAGCTCCTTGATACCCTCAATATCGTCATGCCGGCCGGCAACGGTGCTGGCGCGGTGCAGCCGGGCGAGGAGCTCTTTGGCAAGAATGTCGTTGATGAGGCTTGATTTGCCCGACCCGCTCACGCCACTCACCACCACCAGCTTGCCCAGCGGGATGCGCACATCAATATTCCTGAGGTTATTCTCGCGTGCGCCGCGGATTACCAGCTCCTTGCCATTGCCCTTGCGGCGTGTTTTCGGCACCGCGATGGCCTTTTTGCCGGAGAGATATTGCGCGGTAATGCTTGCCGCCACGGTGGCGACCTCAGCAGGCGCGCCGGACGCGACCACGTTGCCGCCGTGTACGCCGGCACCGGGGCCGATGTCCAAAAGATAGTCGGCTGTGCGGATCGTTTCTTCGTCGTGCTCCACCACGATAACGCTATTCCCCAGATCGCGCAGGTGTTTGAGCGTAGCGATCAGCCGGCCGTTGTCACGCTGGTGCAGTCCAATGCTGGGCTCATCCAGCACGTACAGCACGCCCATCAGCCCGGAGCCGATCTGCGTCGCCAGACGGATGCGCTGGGCTTCGCCGCCGCTGAGGGTGGTGGCACTGCGCAGCAACGTCAGATAATTCAGCCCGACATCGACCAGGAACTGCAGTCGCGCGTTCACTTCTTTGAGAATCAGCCGGGCAATGCTTTGCTCTTTGTTGTTGAGTTTGAGACCGGCAAACCAGGCCAGTGCCGCATCGATGGACTCGTCGCAGACATCCATGATCGATTTGCCGCCGACCGTCACGGCCAGTACTTCCGGCTTGAGCCGCCGCCCCTTACAGGCGTAGCAAGGCCGTTCCACCATGAACTTTTCGATGTCCTGGCGCATAAACTCACTCTCGGTCTCGCGATGCCGGCGCTCCAGGTTCGGCACCACACCCTCGTAGGTCGTGCTGAACGACCGGCCGCCACCCAGCGGAATACGGTACGTGTCATCGCCGGTGCCGTACATAATCCGGTCGATGTCGACCGGCCTGAGTTCGCTGGTCGGCACCTGCAGGCTGAAGCCGTATCTATCCGCAACGGCCTGCAGCTTTTTCATATACCAGGCGTCGGCATTGAAGCGGTTGTAGGGACGGATGGCACCTTCGGCGATGGACAAGCGGCCATTCGGCATGACCAGTTCAGGGTCCACTTCCAGCCGTGAGCCAAGGCCCGTGCACACCGGGCAGGCACCGTGCGGGCTGTTAAAACTGAAGGTACGCGGCTCCAGCTCCGGAATATGAATATCGGGGTGTTCCGGGCAGGCATACAGGAGGCTATAGCTGAACTCTTCCTCGGTGTCGGCATTGATAACTTTGAGGTGTCCCTCGGCCACGTCCAGGGCCTGCTCCACCGATTGGCTGAGCCGTGACCGGCTTTCGTCGTTCTGCACCAGCCGGTCCACGACAATATCGATGTTATGGCGGTAATTCTTGTCGAGTGCGGGGAACTCGTCCAGCGCATACACCACGCCGTCCACCCGGACGCGGCCAAAGCCGGCCCGCTGGTACTGGCCCGGGATATGCTCAAACGCGCCTTTCTTGTCCACCACGACCGGGGCAAGGATCATCAGCCGGGCACCTGCCGGCATAGCGGCTACCTGGTCGATGATGCTGGCGGCAGTTTGGCGCGCCACGACCCGCCCGTCGATCGGACAGTGCGGGATGCCCACGCGTGCGAACAGCAAGCGCAGATAGTCGTAGATTTCGGTCACGGTGGCAACGGTGCTGCGCGGGTTGCGTGAGGTCGACTTCTGGTCGATGGAGATAGCCGGACTGAGCCCGTCAATCTGGTCCACGTCAGGTTTCTCCATGATGCCCAAAAATTGCCGCGCGTAGGAGCTGAGTGACTCTACATAGCGGCGCTGTCCTTCGGCGTAAATCGTATCAAAGGCCAGGCTAGACTTGCCCGACCCGGACAGGCCGGTAATGACTACCAGCTTGCCGCGCGGGATGGTCACATCAATGTTCTTAAGGTTGTGCTCCCGCGCACCCTTGACCACAATATTGTCATTCACAACGGGTATAGTATAGAGAAAACCGGGCGATCTTTCCAGACCGCCCATGTGTCTGTGAGACGCTATGCCGGGCGTTAGAGCACTGGCGGCAGGCCGGTGATCGCCGCATAGCCGCCGCTCGGTTGCGCGGCACCGCGAGGTAGCCAGAGCTCCGGCGTGTAGTTAAAAACCTCGGCCGCATGGCTTGAACCGGGGGTCGTATCGGTTGTCTTGGCCTGCCCGACCGATCCATAGGTGCGCAGGAACTGGACCTGGGTAGCCGCGAAGGCGCCATTGACCAACAATTGTTTGTTGCAATCGGTGTAGTAGTTGGCAGTCGTTGGCGTATAGGGCTTATATTGTGCCCCCTGGAGGTACGAACACGTGTAGATGCGGCCGCCGGTGCCGCCATCTGCCGCGGCCACGTAGAGGCCATCCAATTGCGTGACGCCGGCGCCGACGTAAATGTTACCGCCGATTACCACCAGCCGGTACGAGGGGATGCTTGCCGGGCTGCTCCAGCCGCCGGTGCCCTGGTAGGTGATATTGCCGTTAATGTACACGTCCGCACCTTTGACGTACTGCACGACGTGGCTGTTAGTGGCGACTGTCGTACCGGGAATGAGCGTGTCGGTCTGTACCGGCGCTGTTGTAATGCCGCTGGTGAAATCGCAGTCAGCACTCACAGCACCCATATCGCCGCCGAATAAACCTCCGGCTGTATCAACGGCAGTAGTATTGGCAAATGACAGGCCTGCCGGTACGGGGCTGTTGCTGTTCTGGGCGCTCGCGAAATCTTCGATCTGCGCCAATGCCTGCACGGCATACTGTGTGCCGGCGCCGGAGAAGTCGGTGGTGTGATTATTCCAGCTATAGACGCCGGCATTGGGGTTGGTGGGTGCAGTACTGCCGGCGCACGCATAGGCCGGGCCGCCGCCCGCCTCGACATCGCCGCCATAGACCTGCAAGTACGGCAGGTCGACCACCGAGAAAGTAATAGGGCCACCGGTCGCGCCGGGACAGGTAATGGTGACGTTCGCGGCAGTCAACTTCCATGTTACGGTATAGACGCCCGCTTTTCCGGTGGGCCCCAGGTTACTGAACGTCGCTGTTGAGGTACCGCCGCTGCCGCCGGCCGCCTGCGAACCACTATAGCTGTAGGTAGCACCACTCGGCGGTGTAATTGTCAGGCTCATGGTCGCGCCCGGCGGCGTCTGGCCGACACTGTTGGTCACGCTCACCTGCACCGAAAACTTCGTATACGGGTCAAGCCTGGCCGGCGTAACGGTCATCCCGCCGCAGCCCAAGCTCACGCACGAGTTCGGCGTATTGGCGTTTGCGACATTGACATACTGCTGCGTACCGACCGTTCCCGTATCCTTCACCCAGAGGGCCACCCCCTGGGGCCCATAGGGATTGGTGGCTGAGCGCGGGATGTCGATGCGGTGCGAGCCGCCCGACGCCACCGTGCCCGATTGCCAACTGCCGGTTTTGATATATCCGTTGGTCGATGCGTCCGGGTCGCTCACCGTGACGGTGGCATATTCCGTCCAGGTGGTGGTGTCACAGCTGAGCGTAATGGTACCGGAGGGATTGCGGTCGATGGGAATGGTACTCAGGCTTGACTCAACGTTGCCGCAGCCTCGGCCGATGATGAACTTGCTGCCGCCGTTATTCCAATAGAACGTAATGACCGGCGTACCGAAGGTATAGCCATACGGACAGATAGTCATGTGGAAGACATCATCACTGATAGTCGGCGCGTAGGCGCTGTTAACCTGGCCGCAGAAGGTGTTGTAGTCCGGCATCGAGCTCCAGTTGACGCCGTAGCCAGGACCACCGGCGGCGTAGTGGTTGACCAGATTCTGCCAGGTGCCAAAGTTGTTCTTGGCATAGTTGACGCCGGCGTTGACGCCGCCGCTGCTTTTGAAGGTGGTGTGGCCAAGCATGGTGTCGATGATGAACGCCGCGCCGATCCGGCTCTGGTAATTGCCGGAGTTGAGATAACCGCTGATAATACTCTCGAAACTGCCGGGACCCGTCACATTATTGAGCGCCGGTGCCGGAAAGACATTCAGCAGATTGTCACCGCCAGTGCCGGTAATTGACGGTACGCCGTTCGCGCCCGAGAAATAGCCGTAGCATGAGGTCGTGCCGAACTCATTCGGCGCATTGCAGGGAAACGCCGCTGCACTCACCCGCTGATGCTGGAAAAAGAGTCCGATGCAGCCCGCGACGACTGCCACCAGTAGACCAAAGAGTACCTTCTTGCTCATGCACCGCCCTCCGCCTGCAGTTCCTGAATCGCCTCCTGGTAGCGCCCGATCTGGTTGTGCAGTGTCGGATCGGATGATTGCTGCAACAGGGTTACGAGTTGCTGCAGCGTGCTGACCGCCTGACCGGTCTGTTTATTCGCTATGTAGGCGCTGGCCAGCTGGCCTAAAACGGTAATCTGCGAGGAGTTGTCTGCGGCAATCGCGCTCTGGTAAGCGGTAATCGCTTTATCCGGCTGCTGGTTGTTGTAGTAGGCGGCACCCAGATTGGCGTAGGCAACCGACTTTTGCTGTGCTGTGGTGGCCTGTCTGAGCGCTGCTTGCGCGTCGGCGAGGTTTTGCGCCGGATTCTGGAAAGAGCTGTTCGGGTGTTGCGAGGCCGTGTTTCCCGAATGTGAGGGCTTCGGCGCGTGCACATGCTCGATGTAGAAAAAGCCGCCGGTGCCGAGAGCGATAACCACTACCGTAGCGCCCGCAAACAGCCACCGCCGGGACAGGCGTGGGCGCACGGCCCGCACTGCATCGCTGGTCACTACACCAGTAGTCTTGGGCGCAGGCTGTGCAGACAGGCTCATGTCATTCACAGTATAGCAAAAGCACAAACGGTACCGCCAACCACAACTCCAAAATGTGATGCTTATGCATATAAATATAGTTGCACTATGCACAACTAAGAGATATAGTGATACTAAAATAATAGAGGCGGCAGCAGTGCTGACATTTATCATGCTGGGGCTGGTTCCGGGCACGGACGTTCAGATCAGTTTTGCAGACTGGGAACTGCTGATGGCTGGCCTGGTGCTTGTCTCTCTACTCTATGTTGCCTACAAGAAGCAGGCCGGCAAACTCCGTCTGCGCCTATCCCGCCTGGCAGCGCTTGGCGCGGTACCACAGCCTGCAGCCGAACGCCCCCGGCAACGCCGCCGGCTTACGCAGCACTTGGCATAAGCGACTCGCCATACAGGCGCAGTTCTTCGAGCAGATACCGCTGCCTGCCCGTCGTTGACGGCAGCGCGGCCAAGGTCTGCAGGCGTGCAAAATAGCTTGCCAGGCGGCTTTTCTGGCCACCATCGAACAGCCGGTGCGCGCAGAAAGCTTCCCAGGCGCTACGCTCATCACTCGTCAGGTGCTCCGGATAGTTTCGCGCTTTATAGAGCGGCAGGAGTGCCGCCAGCCGTTGATCGGTAAAGCGTACCAATGAGGCGCCAAGCTCATCCGGTGCCGCCGCCAGCACCGTTTCCAATCTGGCGCGGTCCTGATCACCCACAAAGCCGTCGTAGAGTTGCGCGTCCACTGTCTGCTCATCAGTGACCAGCGCCGTCTGCTGGTCGCGCGTAAGCGACGCCAACGCCTCAGTGACCCGCTCGGCGAAATCGGTGAGCTTACGTAGCTCCGTACGGTTTGCTTCGATACCGTCCATGTCGAGCTTGAGGCGCGTACGGCTCGCGGCATCCAGCACGCTCAGGGGCGCCACCGCCGGGCACTTGTTGTACCGTAGCGTCTTTACCGGCAGGGCCGGTTCGTCGGCCGGGCGGTCTTTGCGCCAGCGCAGGCGCTCGGCCAGCTGCTTGACCGACAGCTTGGCAAACGGCGCCGGATCGAAGCGCAAGTCATACACGACGGCGCCGCCGTTCTGGCTTGCCTCGGCAAGCATCACGGCTACGGTCGTCTTTTCGAACTCGCCGGGGTACTTGCCCGAGGTGTAGACAAACGGCTGACGCGTTTGCACCAGGGCGGCTACGTTGCGTTTGTCGCGCATGTCCAGGAGAAATTGGAAAAGCTTCGGCTGCTTGGTCTTGATAAGTTTGGCAACAGCGATGGTCGCCTGCACGTCGCTGAGCGCATCATGGGCATTCTCGTGGTCCAGTCCGTTCACGGACGTCAGCAGCTCCAGCCGGTTGGTGGCCGCGCCGTCCGAAGCAAACGGCCAAGTAATACCTTCCGGCCGGAGCGCCCGCGTCATTCGCACGACGTCAAGCAGATCCCAGCGCGAACAGTTATCACACCATTGCCAGCGGTACGCATCGTAGAAATTGCGGTACTGCAAAAAGCGCATAAACTCATCATCGAACCGTACCGAGTTGTACCCCAAGAAGATGGTACCCGGTACGCAGATATCGGTATAAAAACGCTTGAGAAACGCCGCTTCGGTTATACCGTCTGCCAGCGTCATCTGCGGCGTGATGCCGGTGACCAGCACGGCATCCGGGTCGGGCAAGACGTCGGGCGTCAGCTTGATCAGCTGATTGACCGGCTCGCCGACAGGCTTGAGGTCCATATCGGTACGCTGGCCGGCGAACTGCATAATGCGAGCGGCGCGAGGATCGATGCCGCTCGTTTCCAGATCATAAAAGAAAAAACTGGCGGCCATGTGTCTCAGTGTAACACAGGGGGTGACTGCCCGCAGGACGCATTATTGGCCGGTCGTCGCAGCTTCCAGCAGCGCTAAGCGCGACAGGCTCTGAGCGGCTGGGGCCTGGGACGTTTCGGGCCTCGTATCGGGACCGCCAGCTAGCATGAGCGGCACCGTATCCACCAAACACAGACGATCTTCGGCATCAAAGCCCAGGTTGCCGTCACCGGCCAGATCAGGTACAAAGCGTTTCTCATCCACCATTGCACGGGCACCAGCACAGAAATCCCGGAGTTGCCCCATTGCCATTGGGGATAGTGACTCCAGCCGCTTCAGGTCGACTCCGTGCAAGCCGGCCACAAAAGGCTGCCGGGCCATGATAACCTGGACATCAGGCCGCAATGGGTGCGGTTCAATACTAAAGCGCTGCGTAAGGGCAAATGAACCGATATATTGCCGGACCAGCTCCTGGCCGGCGGCCATAGCTTTGACCACTGTCTCGTTTTGCTGCCTGTCCTGGTGTGCACTGTTGCGGTGGATCTTCAATACTTCGTCATCCTGCCGCACAACCGTTGAGAAATAGCCGCTTCCAAACAGGTGCATGCCATGGCGCTCATAGGGCACTGCTGCAGCGCGCCGGGCTATAGTTGCCAGGGGTTCGTTTGTAGCCAGCTCGACAGCCATCATTGCCAGTTTATTCAGTGATGGGGACAGTTCGCGGTTCTGCCTTACAAACTCCTGTCGCAGTGGCGAATCCGGTCCGCAGAACAGCTGCTCGTAGAACTTATTGACAAGGTGGTCACGATGCCTCACCTTCATGCCTATACTATAACATAGATGTACTACGTACGCAAGTTGGCACCTCGTCCAAGCTAATAGACAAAGCTGCCGCGGCCGATGTGGACGCGCTGGCCGGGCAGGATGCCCTGGCGCTGCAGCTCGTGCAGCACGCCGTGGCGCTGGAGGATATCGCGCAGGCGCCGCAGCGCCTCTTCGTTGCCAAAGTCGGTGCGGGCAGCAAAGTGCTCCAGCTTGGTGCCGCGCACGACAAATGCATCATCGTGCCGTTCGACCGTCCAGGCGTCAGCCGTCTCGGCCAGGCTATGCACCGGCACCGCCTCGCGTGGAAGAGCTTCTGCTGCTGCGGCCTGGCGCGCCTCGGCAACCGCCTCCTTGACGGCGAACAGTAGTTCACGCAGGCCCGTGCCGGCTTGCGCCGAAACGGCATAGAGCGGCGTGCCGTGCGGCACGGCCTGGTGCAGCCGGGCAAGCAGATCATCGACGATTTCCTCATCCAGCCCCTCGGTTTTGTTCAGCGCAACGATGACCGGACGCTCTGCTAACCGTTTGTCGTACTTCCGCAGTTCGCCAGTAACCGTATGGTACGCCGCGACTACATCGTCCTGGTAGGCGTCGATCATGTGCAGCAGTACCGCCGTGCGTTCGATGTGGCGCAGAAACTCATGGCCCAGACCCTTACCTTCGCTGGCACCTTCGATCAATCCCGGGATGTCGGCAAACAGCAGGCTGGTGTCCTGATCGATATCCACCATGCCGAGATTGGGCGTCAGGGTCGTAAACGGATAATCGGCGATTTCCGGCCGGGCGTTGCTGATACGCGCGAGGAGCGTGGACTTACCGGCGTTCGGCAGGCCCACCAGACCGACATCGGCGATCATTTTCAGTTCCAGCTTGAGTTCGTAGGCCTCGCCCGGTTCGCCTTTTTCGGCGAATTTCGGCGCCTGCCGCGTGCTGTTCACAAAGTGCGCATTGCCAAAGCCGCCACGGCCGCCGTGGGCGATAATCGCCCGCTGCCCGTCGTTTGTCAGGTCTGCCAGCTGCCGCCCATCATCAGTGGTGACAACCGTGCCGACCGGCACATCCACCAGCAAATCGTCGCCGTTTTTGCCGTGCATGCGCTTCTTGTCGCCGGGCACACCGGCTGCGGCACGCAGCTCTTTTTGGAAGCGGAACCGCGCCAGGGTATTTTGGTTGCGGCTGGCCACAAAAATCACATTGCCGCCACGGCCGCCGTCGCCGCCGTCCGGCCCGCCCTTGGCAACGAACTTCTCATGGCGGAAGCTGACCCGGCCGTTACCGCCGTCCCCGGCAGCCACCGTCACCGCAACCGTATCGATAAAATGCATAGCTGTAGTATACCTTGCCAGCGGGTATTGCCCTACGGCTTGGTGATGTAACGGTAGGTGCCGACCGAGACCCAACCCTGCCCGACCTTATCAAAACCGCCGCCGTCGCCATAGTTGTTCATGTCGCGGATCTCTACTTGGCTGCCGTCAGCGTTAATCGCGATGACGATGCCGACGTGACCCAGCGCACCGGCGTCAGTTTGGGCAATTGCGCCGACTGTCGGTACCGAACTGACATGCCAGCCGGCCGCGAGCGCGCCATTGTCCCATGTATCGGCGTTGCCCCAGTTGGCGGGCACGGCAATCTGGGTCGCCACATACCACGTACAGTTGCCGAAGTCGTAGCCGTTAAATCCATATATGGCGCCTGTTCCCCAGGCAAAGCCGCTATATGAGGAACTCGTGTACGTATAGACCGGTACGATGACACCATCAGGGATAATAATCTGCTCGCCCACGTGCAGGCCCGCCAGCTCGGCGTCGTTATAGGCGATGATCTTGTCTTTGCTGGCCTTAAACTTGCTGGCCAGACTATCCGGCGTGTCGCCCGCCCGTACCGTGTAGACGATACCGTTGACCGGCGGAATTACCAGCGCCTGTCCGGCATTCAGGTAATCGCTGAGCAGACCGTTCGACCACAAGATACTGTTCGAGTTCACGCCAAACTTTGCCGCCAAGCTTGACACGGTATCGCCCGTCTGCGTGGTGTAGTGATGGATATCTTTGTTGGAGACAAAGGCCGACGACACCGCCTGCGGCTTGTTCACCACCGTCGTGTCGGTTGATGCAACCGCCAGCTGAATACTTGCCGAATCGGCCTGGTTGCTGACGGCCGGTGCTTCGGGCAGGTTGGCCATACGCGCAACGGTCAAGGCAATATTCACCGAGGCCAGCTGGTCGACCGGTGCGGTTACTATCTGGTCGTTCGCCGTCTGGGCAGCCGACTGCAGTGATCCGTTCGCCCGGCCCGGATCCAGCACGACGATGCCGACAACGATGAGCAGGACCGCGACGTTGGCACACACTAACCCAACGCGCACGGCGCGTCGTTGCAGCGACTTCTTGAGCAGCTGGCTGCGCCACCGGCCGAACAGTGTCGCTCCGGACGCCATTTTAAGCGGCGTCCACCGGGTGCGCGCCAGACCACGCAACGATGTGTTACTAATACAAACTCCTTGGGGCCGTCATGTGCCGGCCCGCGTACTGCCATCGGCGCGAAGCCAAGGCAAGACATTCACGCAGCATGTTCCGCCGCCACCGTGGCTACCCGCTACGCGCACACCATTATACCAGAAACGGCACACTAACAGCGTAGCGTCAGCTTCGGCGCGTACACTACTGGGCCTCGCTGCAGAGCTTATGGCAGTATTTGCTGACGTTGGCATTGTGCTCGTCAAGCGTCTTGGCAAAGTGTGTCACGCCGTCGTCGCCGGTCACAAAGTACAGCCAATCAGTATTTGCCGGGTGCGCCACCGCTTGCAGGGAGCTGTCGCTGATAGTGCCGATCGGCCCCGGCGGCAAGCCTTTGTGCAACAGTGTGTTATACGGCGAGTCGTAATCAGTGGTCGGCGTTACGCCGGCCTTGACTGCCCCATAGTAAGCCGTCACGTCCGACCCCAGCGGCATATCAATCTGCAGCCGCTTTAAGAATACCTGGGCAGCCTGATTGCGGTCATTCTGGCCGGGTACCTCCTGTTCAACGATAGAGGCGATGGTAACTCCCTGGTACACCGTCAGCCCCTCTGCCGCAAAGCTTGCTCGTATGGAGCTGGTGAGATGTGTCTGCATCTCGGCTAATGACTCGCCGATGATCTGCTTGGGGTCAGTACCGGCCGTCTTCTGGAAGCTGTCCGGGTAGAGGAAGCCTTCGAGACTGGCACCGGGCGGATTGTCTGCCAACGCCGGATAGGTGGCACGGTACTGCGATACGTCGAGCGCCGCGTCTACGGCAGCGGCGTTAAACCCGGCTTTGATAAACGATGAGCGGATCTGGTCGAGCCGCTGGCCGGGCAGAATCGTGACCAGATCAGTCGCAATCTTGCCCTGCACCATTGCCTCGGCAATCTCGGCCGTACTCTGGCTGGACATAAACCGGTAGGTGCCGGCCTGCAGTTTGTCGCGGTCATTATGCGTGCTGACGTACCAATCGAAGGCGCGGCTGCTGCGGATAAGACCGGCCGCCTGCAGCGACTCCCCGATCTGCGATGCGGTCGAGCCGTCGGCTACCGTAAAGTAGTGCACCGCCGAACTGCTGCCGACCGGGCGGAGCTGTACGTCGTACCAGCGCTGTACCGCCACTGTACCGCCGGCCGCCAGGATGATGAGAATAAGCAGGATGAGCCAGACACGGCGGGGGATGCGATGGCGACGGATTGGCCGAGTATTATAGGTGGTCATGCAAATAATCCTCCAAAATATAGGCGGCGGCGAGGGCATCGATATCGCCCTTGGTGTACGGCTTGCCGCGGGTACGCAGCTCGGCTTCGGCCTGCACCGACGTTACGGCTTCGTCCTGCCAGTGTAGCGGCAGCGGCAATGCTTTGGCCAGTTCCTCGCCGAAAGCCCGTACCGCGGCCGTCTGAGGCGTCTCCTGGCCGCTGAGGCCGCGCGGCAGACCGACGACTATTTGTACCGCACCTTCCCGCCGGCAGAGCTTCTGCAGCTCGCTGATGGTTGTGGCATCACGCTTGAGCGCACCGCTCGGGTGGGCAAGCCGGGCTGCGGTGCTCGCCAGCGCTACGCCGACGCGGGCGGCGCCGACATCAAGCGCCACGATGGTGCCATCAGTTGCTGCCATGCGTCTGCGCGGCGCCGGTGATGGTCACCGTTATCTTGCTGGTCTTGCCCGGCACGGCGCCGACCCAGAACGGGCTCAAGTGCACATCGACCTTGGTGACGCCCGGAATGGCGTTGATGAATGACTTGACGTCGCCGATCTTCTTGCCGGCCGCTTGCTTCTTGATATCCGCCGCATTGATGTCCGGACCGATGGTCGCGGTTGTCTGCAGTGTCAATTGCACCGTGTTGCCGGACGTATTGCCAACGCTCATGGTGGCACTGTTCAGCCCGTCGTTTAAGATCGACTGCTTGCTGGGGTCGATCTGTCCGTCGGTGGCGTGTTTGATGAGTGTGTCCAGATCGGCCTGCTTGACGCCATACATGGTATAGGTGACCGCCTGCGTGACCGTGACGGTATCCGCCTGGTCACCGGCATTGTTGTCGCTCGTGATGACCGGCGTGCCGGCATTAAATGTCGTCTCCAGCGGGTACAGACCCTGGCCTCTTAGTGCTTGCTCCAAGCTGGTTTTGACGGCATTGGTGTCCTGGCTGGCCAGCTTCTGTTTGGCGTTATCGATATCGGCCTGGGCCACAATGTGGATGATGTCATCCGTACCGCCGGATGTCGAGCCGGTCGCCGTCACGTCCGAGCGCCCTGCCACCGTAAAGGTTGCATTGCTGACGTTGTACTTGCTGCCAGCGTTCTGTGCTGTTATTGATGTCGCGTCACTACTAAAGATACCGCACCCGTTATTAAAGCTAGTGATATGAAAGACCGTCGTTTCCTGGGTAATGAACGTCAGGCCGTTTGTGCTGACTCCGGTTCCCGCCGGCACCGAGGCGGGATTGCCTGATCCCGAACATTTCTGCGCTGTCATAGTTACGCTGCCGGTAGCTGTCTGACCATTGTTTTGCTGGCCGGTGGTCGCCACTTGCTGGCTGGTGGTCTTTTGCTGCTGTTGGGCAGTCGCGGGGATGACATTCTGGCTGGTATCAACTGCTTGTGCTGAGGGGTTAAGCGTCATCGTCAGGTTCACATTGAGCGCACTGGTATTGGTCGTGATGGCGATGGCCGCTTTGGGTAGAATCGCCAAGCAGATGTACAACCCGAACACGATGAGCACCAGTACGATCGCGCCGAGGAACAAGCGCAGCCGGAACTTATTGAAGTTGGGCACCTTCAGGTGGCGGTCTTTGGCCTTGGCCGGCTTCTTGGCCGGCGCTTCATCCTCATCTGCTGCATCGGGCATTTCCGGCTCATCCGGCAAATCGACCGTTTCGATGGCCGACGTGCCGACAGGCTCTGCTTCGCCGGACAGGTCGCCAACGGCCCGGTCACCGGCATTGTCTGCCGTGTAACCATCGTCTTCCTCAGCATCAACGACTTGGTTCGCGTTGCCGGCACCTGCCGTCGGCGGCACTTCCGGCTTGGACGACGGCGTAGCTGCGACATACAGGCCCACCGAGCCGGCCAGCGGCATTAAGCCGGCTTCGGTCGTGATAAGCACCACGTGCTTCTTGGCCTCGTCGGCGCTGCGCTTCAGCAGCTTCATATTGACGATACTTTGGAAGACCGACGCCCGCTTTGGCAGCACCAAGGCCAGCACGCGCGCCGAGCTGGAACGGACTTTGTCGATGATGGTCGTAATCTCATCATCGACGTCAACGTAGATAGTGTCTTTGCTGTTTGAAGCCGCTGTTGCCATAACTATATGTTATACCCGTAACATTCTATCAATTTTTTCGCGGATTGACCCCGAACCCGTGCCGTTGAAATGCAAGGTATCCACACCCACGCGCAACAGCCCCATGGCCGTGATGTAGGTATGGTCGCTGACCTTACCGGTGCTATCGGTAATGCCGACGACCTGTTCCGGCCGGATGCGCCGCACCACCGGCTTGCGCGTAAACGGCAGCTGCTTGTACCAATCAGACTCCTCGAGCGTCTCCACCAGCATGTCCAGGCTAGAGCCACCGCCACAGAGGTACATCCGATACGGCAGATGGTCGAGCTTGTCGAATTCGCCCAGTGCCAGTTCCACGCCGCTTGTCCAGACGCCGACAGTCTTTTTGAGCGCCGCTTCGACGGCCGCAATCTTGGCCTGCGGTGTTTTATCGTCGGACAGGCCCAGTTTGAGCGCTTCGGCTTGCTCGAAGCTTACATTCAGATCGCGTTCCACGCCGCGCGTGTACGCACGGCCGCCGATGCCGAACATCTTGGTGCCCTGCACGCCACCGTCGTTGACCACGGCGATGTCAGTCGTGCCGCCGCCGACATCCATTAGAATAGCGCTGAGGTTGGTGTTGGTGCGGTCGCCAATGACCGAACGGGCCACCGCAAACGGCTCGGCCGCCACGGCCAGCAGATCAAGATCCAGCTCCTGGGCCGTCTTTTCGAGCGCGCCAATGTGGATCATCGGTGCAAAGGCCGTATAGAGCTGCACGACCACCTCTTTACCCTGGAACCCAATCGGGTTGGTGACCGGGTAGCCGTCAATCTCGATGCTCACCAAGGCGCTGTTCACCAGCCGCACCTCAACGTCCTTGCCGCCCAACTCTACGGCCAGCTGCTTCTTGGCGGCGACTTCGGCGTGTTCCTGCACCAGCTGGATCGTGCGGTCCATTTCGGTCATGTCCAGCGGCTTGGCCGGCGTTTTGCGCAACACCCGCACGGTAGTCGTGGTACCCTTCACCAGCTCACCGGCAATGCCGATAATCGCCCGCCGGGCGCTGACCCCCGCCTGTTGTTCGGCCTCATTCAGCGCCGCGTCGCAATTCTCGACCACGCTGGCGATATCCGAGATCGCCCCGGCCTGCATATCGGTCAGCCCCTGGTGTTGCCGCCCGGCACCGATGATCTCGACGCTGCCGTCATCCGACACTTTGCCGATCAGCGCTTTAATGAACTCGGTGCCGATATCCAATGCGACCAAGTACTGCCCTTCCGGCATCCGGGCCGCTTTTGCCTTGCTGCCAGCGGCCGTGGCCGCACTCCGGGCCAGGGCCGATGTTTTGCTGGCCAGCCGGGTACCCACTTGCTGACCGAGGGTCTTGAGCGAATCAAGCATATGCAACTTATTCTAGCACATTGCAGCTGTCTAGATAGAAGAGCCTACCCGGATTGTTCGTCAGTAAGTTGCCGGTGTAGGTCGTTATACCTTGATAGGCCTTCAAACTTCTCATCAAACATATCCTGCGTTATGAGTCCGCCCATGTACTGATCAATCAGCTCTTGACGCTCCTGCTCTTCAGCATCATTCAGGAGCTCATGAGAATCTATCGGCTCTATACCGGAACTGTTGTATTTGTCCGCCACGCAACACCTCCCCTATATACCCATGCCTTGTTGGATTATAGGAGAGCATTGCCTTCGCTATCAACCGGATAATATCCAAGTTGTTCATCCCAGCAGAGCGAAGCACCTTCAGGGAAATATCCCTCAGTAATGAGCTGAGCAAAATACCCATCAACCACCTCAGCATCCGCGCCAGATTCGTTGATCATAGTGATCTGGCCCAGCCACTGTGCTTTCTTGGGAATGCCGATTCCATCAGCACCAGTGCTCTCTGCGTAAGAATCACCGGCCGAGGGAATGATATCCTCAGCACTCATCCAACTTTCTTCTCGTTTGCGTCTAAATAGCATCCTGTAGCTCCCTGGGTTGCCCTATTGCAAAACCGCCTTGATACGACGGACACCGGCCGAGCTGGATTCTTCTTTGAGAATCTTGAATTGTTTGCCGCCTTCGGCGAGCACGCCCGTGTGCGTGACGTGCGGGCCGCCGCAGATTTCGCGGCTGAAGTACACGCCGTCCGGATCACCCACGGTGTAGACCTTGACGGTTTCGCCGTATTTGTCACCGAACGCGCCGGAGACGCCCCTGGCCAAGGCTTGCTTGGTATGTTCCTCTCGCCAGCTGACCGGCCAGTCCTTTTTGATCTGTTCGTTGACGATCTGCTCCACCTGCTTGATCTGTTCCGGCGTCAGTTTGTCGGGGTGGGAGAAGTCGAAGCGCAGACGCTCGGGCGTGATGTTGCTGCCGCGCTGGATGACGTGTTTGCCCAAGACATTTTTGAGCGCCTGATACATCAGGTGCGTGGCAGTATGGTACTTGGTCACAATTTCGGAATGGTCCGCCAGGCCACCCTTGAACACGCCCTTCTCAGCCGTTTGTGAGCGGGCCCGCTGCTCGGCCATAAGTCTATCAAAGATATCATCTGCGTCTTCGCTCACCATGAAGCCACGTTTGAACGCCTCTTCTTTCGATAGCTCAACAGGAAAACCATACGTATCATACAGCTGAAAGATATTCTCGCCGAACAGCATCGGCTTTGGCTGGCGCTGTTCATCATCTTCCGGAATAGAAGCGTCGTATATGTCGGTACCGCGTACGCCCATCATTCTGTCAAACTCCTTGAGGCCGTTGCGCAGCGTATGGCGGAAGACTTTTTCTTCGCGCACCAGCACCTCGATCACCTTGTCGCGATTGGCCGCAACCTCAGGGAAGTCTCTGTGATAGAGATCAGCAATGACCGGCACGACCTGCTCCAAAAAGTTCTGCTCGATGCCCAGATCAAAAGCGTAGCGGATGGCGCGGCGCAGCAGCCGGCGCAGCACGTAGCCCTGGGTTTTATTACTAGGCACGACGCCGTCAACCGCCATGAACGTGCTAGCGCGCAAGTGGTCGGCGACGACGCGCATACTCTCCTGGTGGCTGGCGTAGTCTTTGCCGGAAATCGTTTCCAGCTTGGCGATAATCGGCCACAACAGGCTGATCTTAAACACATCAGGGTCGCCGATGGCCGCGGCGGCGATGCGCTCCAGCCCTGAGCCGTGGTCGATATTCGGTTTCTCCAGCGGCGTAAACTCGCCCTCGGCCACCTTGCGGTAGGTCATAAAGACGTTGTTGCCGATCTCCATGAAGCGGCCGCAGTCACAGTTAGGGTGACAATGTTCGCCCCACTTCGTATCGTGCGGCGTGCCGAAATCATAGAACATCTCGCTGTCCGGCCCGCACGGGTCGCCGACCGGCGTGGTTTTGAGCCCGGTTTTGCCGCGGTTCCACCAGTTTTTGCTGTCGTCATAGTAGAAAATGCGCTCGCCGTCTTTCATGCCGCGCTGGTAGCCGGCGGCTTCGGTGCCGATCTCGGCAATCTTTGCCTCCACGCCTTTCGCTTCGAAGAGTGTTTGCCACAGTTCGGCTGCTTCGCTGTCGCGCGGGATCTTGGCCGACGGTACGCCGGCAAAGCAGGTCACGTACAGCCGGTTTGGATCGATGCCGACAATGGTCGTCAAAAATGCAAACATCCAGGCAATCTGGTCCTGCTTGCCAAAATCGCCAAGCGACCAGTTACCCAGCATTTCAAAAAACGTGGTGTGGCGGTTGTCTCCCACATCTTCAATATCCTGTGCCCGCAGGCAGGTTTGGCTATCGGCCAGGCGTACGCCGGCCGGGTGCTCCTGCCCCAGCAGGTATGGGATAAGCGGCTGCATACCACTGCCGGTAAACAGCGTGGTCGGGTCGTTCTGCGGTACCAGCTGGGCGCGCGGGATGACCGCGTGGCCGTGCTTGGTCATAAAATCAAGATACTTTTTGCGAATCGTTTGGGCGTCCATAAAATCGTCCTTGGTTAGATAATCGTGAAATAAATATGAAAAGAAGAGTTATCTAGCCCCAAGGGCCGCTGCGCGTACCGATCCGAGCACTGCCATTGCTATCATGCTGGCCATTATAACAGATATGATCATATGACAATCCCGCCGCCGAGGACACGGTCGCCATCGTAGATGACGGCAGACTGCCCGGGCGTGATGGCGCGGACGTCTTCGGCAAGGCTAACGGTTGCCGTGTCGCCGCGCGGCGTAGCTGTGCCCGCAACCAGCGGCGCCCGGTAGCGCGTACGAACCTGATACATGGTGCCGGCTTCAGGCGCACCATTGATCCAATACAGGCCGGTCAGTTTGAGTTCGCGGCGCCAGAGCCCGGCATCCTGCAGGTCGGTTGTCACATAGACTTCGTTCTTATGCATATCCTTGCCGGTGACGTAGTACGGCAGGCCGCCGCCGACGTGCAGGCCGTGACGCTGGCCGATGGTATAAAAAATAGCACCGTCGTGCTCGCCCACCACGTGGCCGCCTTGGTCAATGACCCGGCCATGCGGCTGGTCGCCCAGCTGCGACACCAAAAAGTCGCGGATGCCCACCTTGCCGACAAAACAGATGCCTTGGCTGTCTTTCTTGGAGGCCGTGGCCAAGCCCAGCCGGGCCGCCACTGCACGTACCTCGGCTTTGGTAGCAAAATCGCCAATCGGGAAAAGCGTACGGCGCAGCGCGGCTTCCCGGACGCGGTACAGAAAGTACGTCTGGTCTTTCTCGATGTTCTTGGCCGTCAGCAGCCGGCCGTCGTCTGTACGGGCGTAATGGCCGGTCGCGATCATAGCGGCGCCGTCGGCCAGTGCCGTTTCCAGGAACAGTTTGAACTTTACCTCCTGGTTGCACATCACGTCGGGGTTTGGCGTGCGGCCAGCCCGGTACTCACGGAGCATGTAATCGACCACCCGCTGGCGGTATTCGGCTTGGAAGTCGTACATTTTGAAAGGTATGTCCAACTGCACGGCGACGCGTTTAGCGTCCTGGTAATCTTCTTGCCACGGGCACACCATACCCGGCAAATCCTGGCTCCAGTTTTTCATATACACACCCGTGACGTCGTAGCCCTGCTCTTTGAGCAGCGCCGCCGTCACCGACGAGTCGACCCCGCCGGACATGCCGACAAAGACTTTTATATCCTTTGACATAACTAAGCTATTTTAGCAAACAACGCGCGCCGGTGCTACTGCGCTTCGCTGCGGCTGTTTTCGATGGAGCGGCGGATCATATAGAGTTCGTGCCGCCGGCCAAGCCAAAACGAGGTGAGCAGCAGCGGGATGGCAATGAGCATCGGCTGCCAGAGGATTTCGGTCTTGCCCTGCCCGGTGCTGCCTGTGCCGCCGGTTGTCGATACCGAACCGCTGATCGTGCCGTTGGCTACACCTACGACTTGCAGATACGCGGTAGTGCCGTTGGCGTCGGTCGCTTTGACCACGATAGTGTAGACGCCCGCCTGCTGGTACGTATGGCTCACGTTGATCACCCCAGGGAATGAAACGCTTTTGAGGTCGTTGGCGCTGCCGTCGCCCCAGTCGAAACTGAGTGCGTACGGCCCGGTGCCGCCACTTAGGATAAACGACCAGTCGAGTGGGCTGCCCGGATCGGCGCCGCGCCGCGCATAGCTGCTGGTGATGGACACGCGCGAGCCAAATTGCGCAAATTGCGCATCATTGAATGTCACGCTGACGGTATTGGAGTCCGGCCCCTGCTGGTCGAGAGCATCATACACCCGTGCCACCAGGTCGTTGCGCCCGCTGAAGAGGTCAATCTTGAGGCTGTAGCTGCCGCCTGCACAGACTGCCGAGCCGACAAAAATGTTATTGGAAAAGATCTTAACCAGCAGCCCCGTCTTGCAAAGGCCGCTGACGGTAATCGGCGTGCTGGTAAATGTCTGCCCGTTGCTTGGCGTGGCAATGGTTGCCGCCTGTGTGGGCGCGGCTGTCGAGACAGTCGCTTCCAAGCCCATCGAGTTCGACTGCGGATTGTCGAGCGCGGCGACGGGCGCGGCCAGTAACAGGCACGTCAGCAGAGCCAGTGCACTTGTTCGGGCGATCCATCGACGGTTCATCACGGTTTTACTGCTTACGCTCCTGCTTCAACCTTAGCAAACCGGCCAGAAATGGCAAGCCGCTAGCGGCGGGTCGCCCTGCGCACCACACGCTGATTGTACCCGCGCATCAGCCGTGGGAAGCCGAAGATGAAGAACAGGATGATGAGAATGACCGCAAGCACCCCCAAAATACCCCAGATCGGAATGACATAGAATGTCGTTTGGCCGCTGAGCAATTGGCCGTCCTGGCCGAAGCCAAAGTTGCCCTCCAGCGTGTATTTGCCGAACATGCCTATATGGCTCAAGCTAACGGTGAACTTGCGAACGCTATCCGGCAACACGTTGCCGCGCGGCGTAGTGTTGTTGATCTCAAATGAGGCCAGCTGCTTTTTGCCCTGCTTGAGCAACAGCTTGCCGAACGGCTGCTCCTGGACATCGCCGTCATTCTTAAAACGAATAGCCGCCACCAGGTTCTTGCTGCTCGTAAAGACCACGCTGGAGCTGCCGTTGTCACCCTGCTGCACACTCATGTCGGTCAGCTGCAAATCCTCCTTAAAATCGCCCGGCACGCGCACCAGGATCAGCGAGGCCACGCTGGCGGACAGCGCCACGCTGCCGCTGCCGCCACTGCTGGCCGGCGCGAAGCGCACTGCACCGTAGTAGCCGCCGCCCGGGGCATCGCTTGGAATAGTGATCGTCACCCCGACCGACTTTTCCTGCCCGGCAGCAAGCGTCACATTCGGCACCGGCGCCACGTAGCGCTTGAGGCTATGGCTTGGCGCGTACTGGTTAGGGTTGAGCAGCAGCGCCGGCGTGCCGCTCTCGTCGCCGCTAGCCGTAAAGTCATTAATAAACACCTGCAGCGTTACCGGTGCCTGTGTCACGTTCTGCACATTCACGGTCACGGTTTGCGACTGTCCGGGGTTGACGGTTATGTTGGTGCTAACTGGCGAAATCTTCAGGCCGTTGCCGCCGGCGCTGCCGCTTGTCGCCGCTGCAGCCAGCGGTGACAAGACAGCCGACAACACTAGTACTAATCCGGCCAGCAAACTGCTACCAAGCCCGGCGGATGTGCGACGCCTCATATCCTCAATCTTCCCCCATGGTTATCTAAAATCTGCTCCATTTATCGTACCAAACCGCTAGAAGTTTGCCAAACACACATACGTCAGCGTTGTGGCATACACGCCCGGCGCCTGTCCCGTCGGAATATTAATGATGTAGCTGACCGTGAACTTCCGGTAATCCTGCACTGCCGTGGCCGTCGCGATCGTATCGCCGGAGACAAAGCGGAAGAAGTTTGGTTGCGCATAAGCCGGTGCCGCCGTGGCAGTGCCGGGCCCGACCGGGTTAGCGCCGACCGACGGCGTCGCGTTTGCCACCAGGTTGATCCCGAACTGGCTGAGCCCGGGCCGCGAGACGTCCGACACAGCCATGGCGCTTATGATGTTATTGCCCGACGTCATAGTATTGCCGGCCACCTGCATGACATAGCCGGAGCCGGCGTTCGTTGCCGTCAGCAGCTGGCTCTGCGCGCTGGCCGTAACCCCACCGGTAAGGTTGCCGAAATTGATATAGTTGCCGCTGGCCTGGCCACAGTCAAACCCGCCGATGGTGATGCCGCTGCAAAACAAGAGATACGGTGGCACGGTGGTAGTAACGCTGATGGCGTTGTTGATATTCATAGCGATGCCGCCGTGATCATTCTCCGCCCCGCTGGCATCAGTACTGGCAAAGGTTTGCAGGCGTCCGAAAAAGCTGCCCTGACCCGATGGATTCGTAACACCGGCCACTGTATAGCTAACGGTACCAGCCGCTGCCGGCGCTGCCGTACGAGTCAGCACGAGGGTGTTTGCATCGGTGCCAGCGCCGTCGATCGAAAAGCCCAGTTCGCCACTCTGCGCGCTCAGCGTAGCACCGGAGATATCAAAGCCGGCCGGCGCCGGACACGGATCACCAAATAACGGATCGTTCGCACAAAACAGGAGCTTGATCGAACCAAGCGTCTCTGGGGCTGGGATATCAAAACTCAGTTTGTATGTTGCTGTGGCGCTCGCGACACTATCGCTTAGGGTAACGCTTCGGTTCGGCAACAGCGAGGCCGAGGCGTGCGCCAAGTAGAGGGAGAACAGTCCCGCCACCACGAGCAGGGCTGCCCCAATCTGTGCGGTCCGAACGCTAAGAACGGTGCTACGCCTTAGGCTGCTCATTCATTCTATTGTAGCGTACTAGAACGTACCGGTGGCGATGAGCGATTCGCTGCCAAGATAGACGCCGGCCGGAGTAGTGTTGGCAGCAGTAGCTACGAACTCAAGCGTATTTGCCTCATTGCTGACGGCACCGGTACCAGAAAAGACTTGACTGCCGAACGTGGATGTCGTACCCGTTGTGTTGTTGCCATCCATGCCATAAAGGCTCGTAGCATTATAGGTTGCGGGGCAACTATTGGCCGTGTCGCTATAGGCTGCAGCGACGGTCGTATTGGCGCCCTTGTTAACGCACATCCCCCATGCACCAGCCCCTGCCGTAAGCGTAGTAGCATTACCGGTCAATATATTCCCTATTATAGGACAGGTCGTACCGCCATCCGAGCTAAGTCCTCCATTAGTGCACGTGTTGCCTGCTTTCATGCGTACTACCCATCCGCCGTTTGCATTCGTTGATAGCTGTGTATTAACACCCGCTATATCAACCTGCGTGGCCGTCAAGACGGTTGCTGAGCCCACGGTGTGGCCGAGCGTAATCGACGGAGCAGTCAGGGAGCCGCCACAGGTTCCCGTAATGGTTGCCGTAGTTACGCAGAACGTCATGGTTTCCTCGACCGTAGCAGTAACGTTGATCAATGCCGCAGTGCTGAGGGCGACACCGCCTGAGTCTACGACACCCGTTGAGCCGCCGGCAGTATAACTGTCAGCATGTGCCTTCGTATCATAGGTGTACATTCGGGCATAGAAGGAGTGATTGGCTGCCACGTTCGGGTTAGTAACATTCGTTACGCTGAAGGATACGGCGCAAGGCGTCGTAGTGACGTTGATGGCTGAAGCGGCTGATAACTCTAGCGTATGCGCGCCCGCAGCAGTACCGGTAGTGACGGTAAAGGTAGAGATGTTACAACCGGCTGTAGTGGACTGACCAGTAACCGTTGGCGAAGCGATGGAGAAGCCGCTTGGTGCCGTGCAGGTCGTATCGGCCAATAGTGGGTCGTTATCGCAAAAGTCGACGATGATAGCCTGGATACTGGGGCTACCGGTAGAAATTGTATTAAACGAAAACTTGTACGTCACACCCGTCGCGCCGGCCGTGGCGTTGCTCATTTCTATGCTTCGAGACGTGACCTGTGCAGCAGTAGCCGTCCCGTTCAAGACAAGCGGTACGCCCGCCGCCAGGGCCAATATAACTGCCGCCACTACTGCATAGAGGTTGCGCGAAAGCCCCTGCATGCGTTTTTTCATACTTTTTGCTATCCTTCTAGTTTTTGTATGTTCAAAGGTATCGCTCAGATCTTAGCATGTTAACCTGGAGCCTTGCAATAAAGCGTAAGGACTTATCCACAAGAATCTTAACAGAGAATTAAAACGTGCCGGTCGCCACGAGAGAGTAGGCCCCAATATAGATCCCGGCTGGGGTGGTGGATGAGGCGCTGGCGGCGAAGGTCACTATGTCGTTCTCGTTGTCTAGCGCGCCGCTGCTGGTAAAGACCGGGCT
Source organism: Saccharimonadales bacterium (SeqCode) (assembly GCA_035545555.1). Classification (GTDB taxonomy): domain Bacteria; phylum Patescibacteriota; class Saccharimonadia; order Saccharimonadales; family UBA4665; genus JANWHZ01. The sequence goes on from DASZYD010000013.1 coordinate 51,597, forward strand.
GCCGTATGCGCTTCTGACGCCTGTGGCTGTAGCATCGTCCAGGCCGTAGGCAGTACCGCTGCCGCAACTGGCGCCATTGTACGGTGCCTGCACGGTAATGCTGCCGCTGCCGGCCTGCACGCATACGCCGACAGCCGCCGTCCCGGCCGACAGCGTCGTCGCGCTACAGCTACCGCCACAGGATGTGTTGATGGCCGGGACGCCGCACGAGCTCCCGCCGTTGCTGCTCAGGCCGCCACAGCTGGCGCCGACGCGCACCATACGAACGGTCACGCCGCTCCCCGCGTTGGTCGATGTTTGCGTATAGGCGTCGGCCGTATCGACACTGCTGCTGTTGAGCACCGGCGGCGAGCCGTGCCCAAGCGTCAGGCTGGCCGGCGACAGACCGGTGCAGTTGGCGCTGATACTGCCGCCCGATACGCAAAACGTAATCGCCTCCGGCACAACAAAGGTCAGAGCGATCCCGTCGCCGGTGGAGAGGGCCATACCGCCATGATCGACCGAATCCGCCAGGTTGCCCGAGCGGGTTGTACCCGAAACGGTGTACTCGCCGGTCATATTGCCAGCGGTGTTGAAGGTGATGACACGCGCATAAAACGAGTGGTTGGCCGCCGCCGGGTTTGTCGCCGTGGTGATAGTGAAATCGATGGGCGTGCCGGTCGAAACTGTCTGTGGCGTCGCGTTGGACAATTCCAGTACCTGTGACTTTCCGGCTGCCGCCCCACCTTGCACCCCGGCTGCTGTCCAGCCGCTGCCCATGCCGCCGTTTACCGTCAGGCTCGGGCTCGCGCCGCCCCAGTCGAAGCTGGCCGGATAGGTGCAGGCAGCGTCGTTGAAAACGGGGTCATTGTCGCACATATCGACGACGATACCGCCGATGGGGGTGTTGATGGTGGGCGTAAAGACCACTTCGTAGCTGACGTTTGCCGCGCCAGGTGTCGAGGTGGTCATAGTCACACTGCGGCCCGTCGCTTGCGCATGATACTCGGGGATCAACACGACCGTGCCGTTCCCGGCCGCCGCACCCAAGTGGTTCGTCCCGGCTAGGGCAGCATGTGCCGCATCAAGCGTATTCCCGGTCCACGAGTTGGTGAGGTAGCGTATAGCAATCCGGCCGCCGCCGCCAGCTGCGCCGCCACAACCGGTAGCGCCGTTACCGCCGTTGGCGCTCATCGATCCGGATCCGGTGAACGTGTTCACATCAAGATATAGGCTGCCGCCCGAGCCAGCTGACGCGTTACATCCGCTGGCATTCGTCCCGTTGGCTGTCAGTGAGCCGTTAACGGTAAGCGTTCCATTCACCACCAACTTGATAGCACCGCCGCCGGCCGTGCCGGGGCCATTACTGTCGGAACCGCCGCCCGATCCAAGATCAAGTGGCGAAGAAGCCGACCCATAGGTGCTGCTGTTGCCGTTACCTCCGATGCCACCATATGCACCACCTTTGGAGGTATTAACACCACCAGCCCCGCCGCCGGGGCCGACACCGTTAATCGACGTCGTTGTGCCGCCCGGATAGCCGAGCCCGTCGGCCGATATCGCGCTCGTCGCCGGCACCGTCACGTTGCCCCCAACAGTGATGGTTACCCCTGTGCCGTTTGTACTCGTCGTATTCGAGCCGCCAGCCGATAGTGTTACTCCGGAAGCCAACGTTAGCGCATCGCTCACCGTCAATGTAAAAGCTGCTGCGCTGGCTGAAGAGAACGTCACATTCGCATTGACTGTCACATCGTGATACGAGAATGCCGTTTCGTCAGTCGAACGCCATGTGCCGTTGATTGCCGGAATAGTCAGATCATTCGTTCCCGTGCGCAGGATATACGCCGTACCGTAGCCGGCAGCCGTACCGTTATGGGTAGCGCCCGGCGCAGCCGAGACAGTACCGCTAAATGTTGGCGCGTTCGTTGAGTTGAGCGAAATACGGCCGCCACCACCCGCTGCGCCGCCACAACCGGTAGCGCCGTTACCGCCAGCCACCGTAACGGTACCCGCGCCAGCGAGCGTACCGGCTATTGCCCAAATGCTGCCGCCTGAGCCGCCGGCGACGTTACATCCTGATGGTGAGCCGCCGGCGGCTGTTACAGTGCCGCTTACCGTAAGGGTACCCGAAGTGACAAGCTTAATCGCACCGCCGCCGTTACCGGCCGGGTTGCCGTTATTGTCATAACCGCCGCCGCTTCCCATATTGGTCGGGGAGAAAATAGACCCGTAGACGGCGCCACTGCCGGCATGGCCCGCCGGGTTGCCGCCAAAACCGCCATAGCCGGCGCCGCCCGCATTATTCGTGCCGCTCCAGCCAGCACCCGGCCCTTCAGCTGTCGGCGTGCCCGAGGACCCGCCGCGGTAGCCCTTGGCATCCGCCGTCAGCGTACCGACAATACTTATCGATGTTGCGTCAATCTCCACACTGCCGTAACTGGAGCCATTATACGCCTGTACGGTCGCCGTCTCGCCCGTGCCGATGGTTAGAGTGCCGACATTCGTATGCACGCCGGCGATGCCGCCGGGACAATCGGTGGCCGGGTCCCAGCTGGCGCCGCCATGGTCACCGCCGTTGAGACAGGTATACGAGGCACCCGCCCGGCGCTGATACAGCACCAGCGCGCCGGCCACGACCAGCACTGCCACGACCGACAGCGCTACTACACGTATAACTCTCACCCTACGCATAAGCATTAGCTTCAACTATAGTGAAGCGCCAACCTGCGATCAAGCCGCCGGCCGGACGCTAAAAGGTACTGGTCGCCACCAGCACATGGTCCATGGTGTAGGTGCCGCCAGGCGTTACATTGCTGATGTTGATGAGGTATGAAATGGTAAAATCGGTCTCGCCAGAGCTCTTGGTCGCATGGGCGATCGTATCGCCGTTGTGATATTTAAACTGGCATGCTGTATCATACCCGCTTGCCGCCGCGCCGAAGCTAAACGTGGCATCGGGCACCTGGACAGGATTGGCGCCCAGGCTGGCAGGCAAACCGCCGCCGCAGCTGCTATTCGCCACCAAGTTGATGCCGAACTGCTCGGTTGACGGATTTGAAGGCCCGGCAGACGACATGGCTGTCAGCAGGTGGGCGCCGTTGGCGGGCGGGTCAGCGGCGGTCACTACCTGATAGCCGCTGGCAAGGTATGTCTTGACTGAGAAGTGAGCCAGGCCGGTGGCCGGGGTGCCGGGGCTCAATGTGCCAAGGTTAATGTTCGTGCTCGTCACTACAAATGTCAGTGACGGCGTACGGTCGGTATTGAATCCCGCCTGGGCCTGATAATTCGTGCTGGATGAGTTGCCCACGCCCGTTTCTCCGACCGAGACTTTGGCGCAATAGTTGGTAGACTGCTCGGAGCCGCTCTGGCCGGGATCGCAGAGTGCCCCGCCGTTTCCCAGGAAGGCCTCACTTACCCCGTAGCCGCCCGAACAACTCTGCTGACCGGTACTGCACGCCGCTGCGCCACCGGCGTCCATGCCGGCCAGCGCCGCGACCATGGCAATTGCCAGCACCAGTTTTATACACAGCTGACGCCTCATGTGCCTCTATTGTCCCGCAAGCAGGGTTAAAACTCAAATCCGTTTACGCTTGGCCGGCATTCTAGTATGCTTAAGGTATATGCTCATCAGCTAATCGATGCAGCACTAACAGATATGGACGCCGGCAACAATCCCAATTCGGCCGATGACAGCTCACTCGAGGGCTCGACCACCGTCGTAGAGCCCACAGCGGGCAGTCCTGTCGTACCCGGTGCACCCGCCGCTGCCCCGGGGCAGCCAGCCGGCGACACGGCTACGCCTCCGACATCGCAACCCAAACGCCGCTTTTCGCTACGGTATCTTTTCCGTCGATTCAATATCTATTTGCTGGCGTTCATCCTCCTGCTCGTAGTTGCAGGCGTCGTAGGTACTATCTTCTACCTCAAATCGCAGAACGGCACCATCGGCAGCAATGTCCCCTCGCAGGCGCTGACACAAGACGAGCTGAACCAACTCGCCAACAGTGATGTAAGCGTGGGCGAGCCGCAGCACACCCTGAATGTCCAAAGCAATGCCGTCTTTGCCGGCAGCGTGCTGATGCGCGGCAACCTGCAGATCGCCGGTACTTTGCAAGTAGGCAATAACTTGGCCATCAACGGCGTGCGCGTCACCGGCAACAGCACGTTCGACGATGTGCAGATCACCCACTCGCTGTCGCTTACCGGCAACGCGTCAATCCAGGGGCAGCTCAATGTGCAGAGCAATCTGGGCGTCAATGGCACCGGCACGTTCCAGGGGGCGCTGTCCGCGCCGTCGATCACCGTGAGCGCGCTGCAGCTCAACGGCAACCTGAACCTGACTCACCACATTACGGCCGGCGGCGGCACGCCGGCGCGCAGCAACGGCTCAGCACTGGGCGGCGGCGGCACGGCGACTGTCAGCGGGTCTGACACGGCCGGATCAGTCAACATCAACACCGGCAGTAGCCCCGGTGTCGGCTGCTTCGTGACGATCACCTTTGCTAGTGCGTTCAACAGCACACCGCATATCGTAATCACGCCGGTCGGCGCGGCAGCCGCCGGCATCGACTATTACATTACCCGCACTACCACTACCTTCAGTATTTGTACCACCTCTGCCGCACCGGGCGGCACCTCATTCGGCTTCGACTACCTCGCGTTCGACTAACCCTATATTGGCTATTTCCTCTGCCTTCCCGGCCATAGGGAACAACTTATCGCATTACACTTCCAGAAACACGGTGACGACATTGCTGTGGACCTGCATCACGCCGCCGGAAATCTTGATGCGAATCTCGCCTTCTTTGGTCTGCAGCACCAAATCGGACGAATTGAGCAGCGTGATGAAGTTGCGATGCCGCGGCAGAATATCGAACGCGCCGGTGCCGTTCACGCCGGACACACTGACCGCCTCGGCGTCGTAGAAGACCCGGAATGGCGACCAGACTTTGACATGCAACAGATCGTCAGCTGGTTTGGCAGCCTGCTTTGCGCCGGCCGGTTCGTCAACGGCGACCAACTGGCCCGTGCTGGCGTCGGTGCGCATTGCCACGGCCTAGAGTCTCCTCACACTGCACATCAGACGATGATCTCCTCCACGCCGCGCAGCGTTTCGTCACGCGTGAATGATTCACCCTTATAGGCGGTCTGGTTCTCGACTACGTGCAGGTTCTGCGAGAAGTATTTGATGAGCTTTTTGGCTTTGGCATAGTCAGCGCGGTCGGCCGCCGACAGCTCGTTTTCACCGATAATGGCAATAATGCCCTTCAGCGATTCGTACTTCTGCAGCAGCGCCTGCACCTGCACGCTCAGCACATAGTGGCGCTCGCCCACGATGTCCGGACTGAGCAAAGAGGAGCTGGTGCGGATAAGGTCCACCGCAGGGCGGATGCCCTGTTCGGCCACCTGGCGGCTGAGGACGATGGTGCTGTCCAACTCATGCTGGATCATCTGCACCGCCGGATCGCTCAGGTCGTCGGCCGGCACATAGATCGTTTGCACTGCTGTGATAGAACCGTGGTCTGAAGAGCTGAGGCGGTCCTGCAGCATTTTGACATCAGAGAAAATGGTCGGTTCATAGCCACCCTCGGACGGCACCTCGCTGAGCAGGGTCGACACCTCGTTCTTGGCCTGCACAAAGCGGTACATGTTGTCGGCGAAGAACAGTACGTCTTTTTTGAGATCGTCGCGGAAGTACTCAGCCAGCGTCACCGCCGACATGCCCACCAGCGAACGCTGCACCGGGTTCTGGTCCATCTGGCCGAACAGCATGGCGGTATTTTTGAGGAGGCCGCGCTGCTGCAGCGTCTCGTAGAGCTCGTGCCCCTCGCGGATACGCTCGCCGATGCCGGCAAACAGGCTGAGGCCGCTGCCGCTCTTGGCGATGTTGTGGATCAGCTCCATGGTCAGCACCGTCTTGCCGACGCCGGCGCCGCCGATAATACCGATCTTGCGCCCCTTTACGAATGGGGTGAAGAAGTCGATCACCTTCAGCCCGGTTTCCAGAATCTCCGGCTTCGCAGCCAGCGCAAATGATGCCACACCGGCAGCCGGCCGGTAGATGCTCCGCCGGGCCAGACTATTCGGTAGGTTGCCCAGCCCGTCGATAGGGTTGCCGAGTGCGTCAACGACGCGGCCGATCAGCTCCTGGCCCACCGGGATCTCAATATGTTTGCCCGTATCAACCACAGCTATGCCTTTTTGCAGTGTCCGGTCGGCGTGAACATTGAGGCAGCGGGCGCGGCGGCCATCGTACAGACTGTCGACCAAGAGTAGCGCCTGGCTGGCCGTGTCGGCCACCAGCAGGTCGTGTACTTCCGGCAGGATGTCATCAAACTCAACGATTACCACCAGGTCACGAATGGCAGCAATGACGCCGCGTGTGCCGTTCATAGCACTGCCGCCCCCTGCCGGATACCGTTGATCGTCTCCTTCAGACGCTCATCGGCCGTGGCTCGCTTCGCCCGGTTGTAGGCCAGGTTGATGAGCCGCTGTGACTCGGCTGCTTTATCGTTCGCCACATTCATCGAGCGGAAACGCGAGGCGTACTGCGCCAGCTTGGATTCCAGAATGGTCTGGCTCAGGGCAATCTCTACCATCGAGCGCTCCAGGTGCGCCACGACGGCAAACGTGCTTGGCTCAAAAATATAGGTCGCTTCATTGATGGTATCTTCCTCTTCTTTCAGCCGGCGTCCGGCCTCTTGCACGGCAGTGCGTAGTTCAATCTTTTTGATGTCCTGTACCATCAGCGAGACGTAGGTCTGGTAATAGACGGTGGTGTTGCGGTACTCGTGCACGAACTGTACCAGCGGCGTCACGTTGATATTCTGGTCACGTGCCGGCAGCTTGAAGTATTTCTTAAACTTCACACCGGCCTGCACCAGTTGCAGCGCGCCATGGTGGCCAACGATTATGATGTCCTGCTTCTCGGGGTTATATTCTTTGAGCATCCACTCGATGAGCTTCTGGTCGATATCGCCGCTAAAGCCGCCCTCGGCGGTGATGGCAATGATGAGCTCTTTGTCGATAACGTGCTCGTTAGTCTCGCGACCGTAGCGGAAGGTGCGGTCAACGCGGATCTGGCTGTAAATGTGCCACAATTCCTCAAAGAATGCCTGGCTGAGCTGCACCTGGTTCTTGATCTGCCCCAGCCGCATGCTGGCCAAACCTTCGAACACGCTGGTGATGGTGACGATCACGCCCAGGTCATTCTTCTCTTGCGCCAGGTCAAGCAGCCGTTTCATTTCCGTACCTCTTGGGCGGGCCATGAGACAAACCCTTGCAGGGTTTTTCTCATCGGAGCTGGCGGAGTGAATCCGCCTCCCGTCTGCGACGGGACCGCCCTTGCTCTTTTCCCAAATAACCGGCTACTGATCATTTCCGTACCTCTTGGGTGCTGGCGGTGAGGAGTTCGTCGCGTATCTGGTCGAACTGGCTATCGTCGGTCATCTTGGCGCCGATACCCAGGGCATTCTTTTTGAGCGTCTTGATGTCGAGCACCTGGCCGTCTTTCAGATTGAGCACGATGTCCAGCATGAGCAGCTGGCTGTTGACCGAGTAGACTTCATCAGGTGCCTGGTTGAAGAGTTCGATGATGCGCTTGCCGCGCTGCAGGTCCTTTTGCGCTTCCAATGCCAGCTCGGAGCCGAAATGCGAGAACTCCTGCGCTTGCGCGTAGGCGTTAAGCGTCGAGATCGTCTGCGCCGCCAGCTGTTTCTGGCGCCTGTTTTGGCCCAAGCCGCCGACGCGCGTGACGCTGAGGCCCGTGCTGACCGCCGGCCGCATCGATTCACGGAACGTCTTCATATCCAAAATCCACTGCCCGTCGGTGATGGACATGATATTGGTCGGCAGATATCCGGTGATATCACCATCCGATGCCAGCACAATAGGCAGCGCCGTGAGCGTTTTGTGATTCGCCTTGAGCTTGCCGGCCCGTTCAAGCAGGCTGGAGTGTGCATAGAACATGTCGCCCGGGTACGAATCCCGGCCCGGCGCGCTGCCCGTGAGGAGCGCGATCTCTCGGTAGGTGTAGGCGTGACTGGTGAGGTCGTCGTAAATGATCATCACATCTTGGTCACACTTCTGCCAGAGATATTCGCCCATGGCGCAGGCCACGTACGGCGCCAGATAGCTTGTCACCAGCGACTCAAACGTCGTCGAGACAATGACGATGGCATGCTTCATGGCATCGTTGGCAGCCAGCTTGCTGAGCAGCAGGTCAACATCGCTGCGCCGCTTGGAAATAAGCACATAGATGGCGACCACATCAGAGTCTTTTTGGTTGAGCGCCAGCTGGTAGGCCAAGGTGCTCTTGCCGGACTTGCTGTCGCCCAGCACGGCCAGGCGCTGGCCGCGCACCAGCGGGAAGAGCTCATCCAATACCATCAGGCCGGTCACCAGTTGCCTGTCCAGCGCCTCGCGCTCCTGCAGGCCCGGCGCGGCGTTAAAGACCGGCCACGTCGTATCGGCCGCAATCGGCCCCTTGCCGTCAAGCGGCTCGCCGGTTACCGAAATGACCCGGCCGATAAAATCTTTGCCTACTTTGCTGACCAGTTCGTGGTGCTGTACCACCGCCATCATGCCGGCGTGCAGGACGTTCACGCCCAGGTGGAGCACCACCACCCGGTCCTCCAGAATGTGGCGGACAAAGCCTTTGCTGCCGTCCTCAAACATGACCAGTGCATTGACGTTCACCGGCTGCAAGCCGCGTACCTGCACCATAAATTTATCGACGGTAATCACTTCGCCGACGGGGCGGCTGCTTTCTACCAGATGGTCGAAGTGCGGATTGTCACTCATGCATGGCCTCCGCCGACACCGTAGCCATGGGTGCGGCTGCTGCAGCGGGGGCGTCGGCCGCGGCAGCTACCAGGCTATCGACCAACAGCTGCCGGTGGTCCTGCAAGTAGCGCCGCAGCGACAGATCAAAGTACTGGTTAGTGGTCTGTACCGTGCAGCCGGCCGCAATGCTGGGCTGCAAACCGACACGGATCAATACCGCCGGATGGATAGTTTGGCGGAACCACTGCACGATCTTCTGCAAAAAGGCCGATGATGGGTCAACCGCAAAACTCATATGTACCACCGGCGCCTGCGCGGTCGTATCTTGCAAAAAAGCTGCCAGCCGGGCGCGCGCAGCCGCGTCAAGAAGGTTCAGCCCGTTCGCCGCCGCCAGCTCATCGAGCATACGGCTGACTTTGGGCAGCTGCGCCTGCGTGGTGCCTGGGGTCCGCAGCGCCTGCTGGTGCAAGTAGTCGCTCAGTGCTGCCACCTCGCGCTTGAGGCGCGATACATCAGCCGGGGAGGTCACCAGCAACGGTAGCGTCAGAGTGCCGGGGATGGTCGTATGTTCCATAGCCTACGCTCCGCGGCTGATATCTTCCAATATCGCACGTTTATTCGTCTCAAGTTCGCCAAGAATGTACTCCAGCTGATCGCCCAGATTGATCTGGTTGCCGATGGCCGTCATGAGATAATGGTTGACGATTGTCGCGGTGTTGTCGGTAAAGCGCTGGATGATCTGCGCCTTCTCGGCTGCAATCTGCTCCTGCACCTGTTTGCTCAGCTGGGCGCGCTGTTCGTCGATGGCCTGGTTCGTCTTCTGGATGGAGTCGATGGCGAGCTGCTTGGCGTCCATGATCGACTGCTCATACTTGGCAAACTCTTCCTGCAGCTTCTTGGTGATCTCCGCCTTCATGTACTCGTTCAGCTGGCTGGTCGTCAGGCGCAGGTCCTGCTGCAGAAACATCGCGTTCTCACCGATGATCTTCTCGAAGTGCAGGCGGCCGCGGTTGCGCAGCTCTTCGCGGAACTCGGCATTGAAGATGTGTTCGACGTCTTCCTCGGCTGCTTTGCTATAGTCGGCAACGGCTTTCTTGGCCGGGCGGACGCCGGCGGCGCTTCCCAGACGCACCGCCACCCAGACGAACGCCAGCCCTGCGGCCCCCAAGATGCCGAGCATTCCGCCGAGCCACCAAATCGTCATGTCTTTATACCCACCGCCCTGCTTACGCTTATAACCTTAGTAACAAATATACCGCAAACAGACCAATGATTAAAATGGTCACACTGGTAAGGATGATCTGGACCAGCCCGCGCACGATTGACTGCTTGGCAAGCGGGTTACGGCCGATCGAGATAATACTGCCGCGCACCCCGCTGTACAGCACACCGCCGGCGATGAGCGCGGTAATGGCCAGCACCGCCAGGCTCAGCCAAACGCGCGGTGCGCTAACCGGTTTAGCGGCGATGGAGTTGCCCGCCACCTGCAGAAAGCCGGGCAGATTGCCGGTGCCATGGCCCAGGTTCGGGTTGCCCGCCACGTTCAGATCGACCGGAATACTGCCGATGGCTACCGTCTGTTTGCCGCTGCCCGTTTGCAGCGTCGCCGTGCTCACGGTATTGCCGGCGCCGGTAAACGCAACCGCGGCTTTGCCCAGCACGATGATCTGGCTGTTGTCGGCTTTCATGCCGACACCATTGAGCGCGGAAATGGTAATGTAATCGCCAACGCTGATAGCCCCGTTCTGGTTGCTCACCAGCACGCTGTAGCGGCCGGAGGTAGCTACATAGACCTGAGCCGTATCACCGTTGCCTGTCAGCGATAGTGGCGCGTCACTGGCCGGGATGGACACGCCGAGCATTGCGGTGTCACGGTCGTTCGTCAGCGGTATGACCTTGGTCGTATCGTGCGGATCGAGCCCTACGATCATCCCCTGCCGAATCGCCGTCCCCGCATCATAGGCCGTCACGACCGGTGACCCGCTGGTCGTCGCACTGGCAGCCACAGCCACACCGGCCGCCCCCACCGGTAAAAGGAGTACGGCAAACGCGAGTACGATACGGCGAAGCGTAAACATCTTACCCCAGTATAACCATGGTGCCAGAGCTAGGCAATGAGGCCGGCGAGCGCTTCGACGGTTCGTCGGATATCCGGCTCGGCCGTACCACGACCCATGGTAAACCGCAGCGATGATTGTGCGGCAGCATCGCTCAGGCCCATGGCGCGCAGTACATGCGAGGGTTCTTCGTCGCTCGCCGCACAGGCCGATCCGGCAGCCGCCATGATGCCCGCTTCGTCCAGCGCCATCAGCAGCCGCTCGTTATCCTGCCCGGCCAGCGTGACATGCACATTATTCGGGAGGCGATGGCGCCGCGAACCGTTGATGCTCGCGCCCGGCAGTTGCTCCAGCAGCTCAAAAAAGAGTGCTTGCAGCGTGCGGAGCCGGCCGGCCTCGGCAGCGCGCATATCCTGCGCAATCTCTAGCGCTTTACAAAAGCCGATGATACCCGGCACATTCTCCGTACCGCTGCGCAGCCCCCGCTCCTGCCCACCACCATACACCAGCGGTTTGAGCGCTACGCCGGTTCGTGCCCAGAGCGCGCCTGTCTGTTTAGGCCCATAGATTTTGCCCCCATTCAGAGTGAGCAGATCCACGCCAAGCCGTGAGACATGCAGATCGAGATAATTCGCCGCCTGGGTAGCGTCGCTATGCAGATAGAGCGGTAAGCTGTTACCGCGCCGCCGCCGGCCAGCCAGCACCTGACGCACCAGCGCCGCCACCTCGCGCAGCGGCTGAACGGCACCGACTTCGTTGTTGGCATATTGCACGCTCACCAGCACCGTATTGTCATCAATCAGCTTCTCAAGCGCCGATACGTCCAGCACACCATCGGGACGTACCGGTGCCTCGGCATGTGCGTAGGCGCGGGCCGTTGCCAGGATAGATTCGTGCTCAATGCTGCTGACGATCATCCGCGCACCCGGAAAAGCCTGCATTACGCCATGGATCGCCAGGTTGTTCGCCTCAGTGCCGCCGGCCGTAAACAAGACGTCGGCCGGTCGGGCGCCAAGCACACCGGCAACACCCGCCCGCGCCGCTTCTACGTCACGGTGCACCGCTTTGGCCGCCAGATACGTCGCCGAGGGATTGAAGAACTGCTCCCGAAAGTATGGCTGCATGGCTGCCAGCACACGCTCATCCGGCGGTGTGGCAGCAGCATAGTCAAGATAAATCGTATGCATTACTGTCTAGTATACGGCCCTCAGGCTACGCGCCTTGGGCAATGCGTTGCAGCTCGGTACCGACCTTGCGGGAATAAAGTTGGATGGCAGCATAGAAGTTGCGCAATTCTTCATCGCTCAGCGACTGGTATACGCTGTCGCCCTGCGACTTCACAATGCCGGTTGGCCGCACGTCATAGCGCGTGGTCATCACACGGTGCCTGCCCTGCGCATCGTTCCATTCTTCGTGCCAGACCCAGGTGTGCGGATCCAGGCAGAAAAATTCGCGGCGTACCCCTTTCGGTACCGGGCCGAACAGCTCGCCGCCCAGGCGCGCCTCGTAGTGCAGCAGTGCCCGCTGGATGTCGGCACGGCGGCGGGCCTGCTTCTGCTCACGCGTCCGGTTCAACATGCTACGCAGCACGGTGCACCTCTGGGATATCCGATTGCGCCGGCGTCATAGCGAGTGCCGCAACCACGGCCTGCCGGGCCTGCGCCGCGCGGTCAAGCGCAACCGGTGCTTGCTGGATTTCCGGCTGCACCGGCGTAGCCGGCTGGGTCATACTTCTTTCATAAGGGATAGGCTGCCTAGCGCTGTCTTCGGCTGCCACTGCAGCAGCGTGTTGCGGAACCGGCTGCTGGCCGCTCGCCGCCGAGACGGCCGCCCTGGCCTTATCAAGCGAGATGGGCTCCCGGGCGGCTTGGGCAGGATGCTGCTGAGCGACGTTTGGTTGCTCTGGCGCGCGGAACGGGACGACATTGGCAGGATATACGTCAGTCTGGGCTGCTGGCCGGAAGGCCTCCGGCGCCGCCTCAGGTCGGGCGACAGCAGCAACGCCGACATTGCCAACTCCCTGATATAGCCGGTCGGCAGGCTCTGTCCCGACTACATTGCCAAAGACACGGTCAACGTGCATGCCGTTGGCAGGGTTAGCCGCGTAGACCGCTTCTTTACCAGCCCTAAACGCCCGCTCAATCACTCCCCGTCTTTCCTGGGCAAACTGAGTAAGCGTAAGCTTTTCAAAAGACTGCTTTGTCCCACCAAGAGATTCTAGTGGTGAATAATCGGGTGACATAAGCGCCTCTATATATTGAAGAGCTGCCGTGCATTGCGCGTGGTCGCCTGGGCTAGTATTGCCAGCGATTCTCCTCGCGCTGCCGCCAAAAACTCTCCGATCACACGTATGTGACGTGGCTCACATATTTTACCGCGATCTGGCACTGGCGTCAAGAAGGGGGCGTCGGTTTCCAGAAGTAAATGATCCAGCGGGATCGAGCGGAACACCTCCTGTTGCATAGGGTTTTTGCTGAACGTCGCAATGCCGTTCACGCCAAGGTACAGATTGTGATGTAGCGCACGCTGCAGATGCCCCGCCGAGTCGGTGAAGCTGTGCAGCACGCCCCGTATGGGGTTGGCGGCGGTATGGTAGCGCTCAAACACCGGCCAGAAGTCGTCGAACGCTTCACGCACATGAAAGACCATGGGCAGCTCGTGTTCTTGCGCCAGTTTGAGCTGGAACTCCAGCAGCGCCAGTTGCGCTTCGCGCGGCGAATGGCCGTAGAAATAGTCCAGCCCACACTCCCCCACCGCCACGACCTTTGGCCGCGTGGCCAGCGCCGCGAACACTTGGCGGGCCGCCGCGTCACCTGCATAGCGGGCAGCCTCGTGCGGGTGGATACCGATGGCGGCCCAGCAATTGTCGTGCGCTTCCGCAAACGCAACAGCGAGCCTGCTATCCTCGGCATCGCAGCCTACACACAGTAACCTGGTCACGCCTGCGTCGCGCGCCCGCCGGATGACCGCAGCAGCATCGGTAACAGCCCCCTTGGTCCACAACTCGCGGGTCGACTTTTCGCCGCCCGCCGCCCCGACCGACTGGATATGGCAGTGTGAGTCAAACAGTTCCATAGCGGACGCTCAAGCCGCCACAGCGGCTTCCTGCTTCGGGAACAGCGTGCCGGGGATAGGCGCCACAACTCCCTGTACGAACACTGACTGTATCTTCTCGGCCGTCTCGGGGAGAAACGGCGCCAGCAGGTCGGCGATCTCGAGCAGGCAGCCGGCCTGGTAGGCCAGCACTTCGCGCAAGTGCTCAGCGTCGCCGAGCTTGGCGATCTCCCACGGCTTCTCTTCGTCGATATACTGGTTGAGGCCGCGAACCTGCTCCCAGACGTCGTCCAGTGCCCGGTCAAAGCGGCAGGCTTCCAGCGCCGCTTCGTACTGCGCGGTGTCGTGCTCGGCCGGCGGAATGTCGCCAATGAGACCGTTCTGGTACTTTTGGATCATAGCCGCGGTGCGCTGCACGGCGTTGCCGAGCTCGTTTGCCAGCTCGTTATTGTAGGCTGCGTCAAACGTCTCCCAGCTGAAATCGCCATCGTCATAACTCGGGATATGCCGGAGGAAGAAGTAGCGGAAGGCATCGGCACCGTATTTGCTGATGACCTCGTGCGGCGAAATGTAATTACCGAGCGATTTGCTCATCTTTTTGCCGTTGATGTTGATGAAGCTGTGCACATACAACGTTTTGGCCAGCGGCAGGCCCAGGCCCAGCAACATGGCGGGCCAGATAGCCGCGTGGAAGCGTACGATGTCTTTGCCGATGACTTGTACAGTGGCCGGCCAGAAGTGCTTGAAATCGTCGTGCTCCGGGTAGCCGAGCACGGTGATGTAATTCATAAGCGCCTCAAACCAGACGTACATCACCTGCGACGGGTCGCCCGGCACCGGGATACCCCAGGATATCTTCTCTTTGGGGCGTGAAATGCTGATGTCTTCCAAGCCGTCTTTCAAAACCGCCAGGATTTCATTGCGCCGTGTATCCGGCACAACAACAAAGGCGCCGGTTTCGATGGCGGTGCGGACTTGCCCGGTGTACTTGCTCAAGCGGAAGAAATAATTCTCTTCTTCGACCTTCTCGTATGGCCGGTTGTGGTTGGGACAGACACCGTTATTGGCCTTTACCTCTGTTTCGGTGAAGAAAGCTTCGTCACCGGTACAGTACCAGCCTACGTACTTGTTCTTATAGATATCGCCGGCGAGCGCTTTCCAGATGAGTTGGGCGCGCTGCTCGTGCGGTTTGTCAGTGGTGCGGATAAAACGGTCGTTGCTGATGTTGAGCGCCGTCAGCAGATCGCGGAACGTTTGGCTCATCTGGTCGGTCAGCGCCTGCGGCGTCAGCTTCAGCTCGGCCGCCTTTTCGGCGATCTTGCCGCCGTGCTCGTCCGTGCCGGTGCTGAAAATGGTTGGCTTGCCCTGCGCACGGGCATACCGCGCCAGCACGTCGGCCATCACGAACTCCATGGCATGCCCCAGATGCGGCTCGCCGTTGACATACGGGATGGAAGTGGTCACGAAAAAATTGCTCATACTAGTAGTCTACCTGTTTACCGTAAGAAGAGAAAATGCTAGCGACAATAGAGAGAGTTATGCCCGGTCGGGCATCATACGCGTCATGACCATCATGCATGCCTGCAGCATAGCTGTGGGGAGTATACCACTGAGGCAAGCGTAGACAAAGCTATCACTGCAGAACGTGGTAGTAGTAGTCGTACGTCGTGTTCGGAGCGGGAGCGGTGCCGGATGCGATCGTAAAGGTGGTGGTCGTTGCCGTAGCGCCGTACTGCAATGCCGCGCCAGCGGTCCCCTCCGGCGTGAGCACAACGATGGGCGCGGTGCTAAACGGCGCCGCAAACGTTACCGTAGCAAGCGTACCGGCAGCACACGGGCTGTTACCGGTCGTGATGCTCACCGCCCCAGCCGTATCATCGCCGGTGACGCTGACGGTTGCCGTACTGCTACAGTCGGCAGCACTGCCGGAGACTGCCGTCGTCGTTCCGGTGGGATTGCCTGTAATGATGTGACCATCGACTGTCAGCGTACCGGACACGACCAAACTCTTTACGGTCAGCACCATAGTGGTCGTGTCTGCCACTAATAGCGGCGTGCCGGCAGCATTTTGAACCTGGAATGCTACGGCACTGTCGGTCCGCACCCTCGCCGTACCACTTACATCTAAGGTGTATTGCGGGTTATCGTTTGCGATACCTACATTACCGGAAGCAGCAATGGTAAGCCGGTCGGTGAACGGGTCCGCTGTGGTATTCGGAATCTGGTTGATCGGCACGGTGTAGTCGACATAGTCAGATTGGTTATTGCCGGTGATAAGGGTCCAGGTCATGGTGGTCGTACCAGGCTGGCCGGGCTGGTTTGAGCTCAGGCCGCCCAACGGATCATTCCATGTCAAGGTCTGACCGGAGCCGGGGGTTGGACCGCCGAAGTGATCACCTACAATAAAATCGGTGATCAATTGCGACGGCTGGCTGGCAATCGTCACCGATGTGGTAGCGGCAGTACCAATCTGCGTCTGTGCAGTGCCGAATGGCGTCGACTGGTCGACGTTATAAAAGCTGGCGGCGTCAAATGTGAAGAAGTCTGCCCCTGTCAACGTTACGGCCAGCGTATTGCTGCCTGTCGGCGGCGCCAGCATATACCACACCTCGGCATCGCAACCGCTGGGGAAGACAGCTGTCGGACAACTCGCCGCATGCAGCAGCGTCAGCGGCGTACCGTTATACGTCACTGAGGCGACGCTATGCGTGTTCCCCAGACTCACCTGCACCATCAATAGACGGTTCAGGTTTGAGCCGACAACAAGCGTCGTTGAGGCACTGAGGCTCGGACTAAACGGCGAGCCGCCACTGGCCGTAGAATCAACCGTCACCGGCGTCTGTTGCGCCGCCGCGGTACGGAAAACGATATTGCCCGATCCGCCGGCACCTGTGCCGTTCGAGGCGTCAATATGTATGTCACTGCCGGTTACATTGTTGCCGCTGGCCGCGCCGCCACGCAGCGTCATCAGGCTCGTCGTGCCATCATTGCCCAACACGACAGCCGTGTTGACCGTGTCAGCCGTTAAAAGGTTCACGCCGCTGGCGTTTTGTACTTGTAGCGCCGCCGTACTGTTCGCTTTTACGAGTGCCGTACCGGCTGCAAGAGTATCAGCGGTGAGATTTGTCGCCGTGCCGGTGCCCGAAATGGTGAAATTACCAGCGTCAGCCGTGCCTGGCGTACTCGCCTGTAAATGCACAAAAGAGCCGCCAGGCGTGGTCGTGCCGCCGCCGGTTGTCGTAAAGACATTGTTCGTGATAAACGTATTACCGCCGCCCTGCACAAGATTGACGAATTTCGTGCCGTCGTAGTAGCGGAGCTGGCCTGCGGTTGCATCAACGTAGAGCTCGCCGGCTACCGGCGAAGCCGGTTCCTCCCCGGGAAGGAGGATAAGGCCGTCACTAACATATGCCTGGCCGTGTACGTTCAGCCGGCCCACGCCTGTCGCCGGCGGCGCACTGGTAAGTTCCGGGAGCTCAGCTGATGGTATTGCCGACGCGCGATACTGCGCAACGTCGAAGCCCGTCAGCGTCGTTTGGCCGTGGCCGCCGAACATCCGGCTGACCCACAGCACAGCAAGGACCGCTAGGGCAACCAGCAGGACAACGAGCCCAATCGCCCACATCCACCGCGGCATAGGGCGCGGCGGCTGTGCTGCTGGGCTGGGATACCGCGAAACGATATTATTGGGACCCATGTTTGTTTCTCCACAGCGCTCACCCGGTGGCTGCCGCTTATGCTGTTCGTGAATATTATATACATATGGACCGTTAGCGCAATGTAAAGTACAGCACAACAGCCGCAACCGCAACGATAAGGCAGGCAGTTGCCATCACCTGCGTCAGCGTACGCAGGATTGAGCGGCGTGCCAGGGGGTTCCGGCCCATTGCAACAATACTGGCATGGATAGCGCCATAGATCAGGGCTATGAGCGCACCGACCGACACAACCGCGATAACAAAGCTCAGCACGGCGCGCAACGCCGAAACCTGGTGGCCGGCAACAACTGCCGCGACCGACTGTAGGTTGGCGATCACGCCAGATTGTTCGGACGCCGCTATGCCCGATCCGACCAGAATCGCTACCGGGATTGAGCCGACATGTACGGTCTGTGTCCCGCCGGCAACCTTTGGCACCTGATAGGTTACCGGCGACGTGCCCGCAGAGAAGTCCGCTTCAGCAGTACCGATTGTGTACAAACCAACCGCCGCCTTCATCCCAATGCCCGCTATCGGCGAGACCGATATACGATCGCCCCGATGGATTGCGCCATTGAGCGTGCTCACGTAGACGGAAGCCGTGCCGCCGTTCACGACGGTGACCGATTGCGCAGGCGCGCCAGCCGCAACTGACACAACAGCCTGCCCGCTGGCAACTGATATACCCGCCAGGCCCTGCCCGTTTGTTGTATCGGCCGGCGTGACCTCACCTGCACCTGCGTTCTCTGTACTCACCAATTCACCGGGCGCTATAGAGATACCTGATGCAGGCGCGTAGACCTGGGCAACGTCCGACAGCGCCTGTACGCTGAGTGGCCAGCCAGTTAGCATTGCCAGCACCATACAGCTGAAGCCCAAAGCTACGCGTCGCATGTTGTTCATTATAGCCGTTAGCGTCTTGCCGGCCAACTACACCGGCAGCCGGTCAAGAAACGGCAACTGGCCGGGCACCACCTTTTGGCGAGCGACCGGCAGTGCGAACCAGACGGCTTTGTCGGCCTCCGGAAATTGCTGCTGCCGTCCCGATTTGGGCGGCCATTCCATGCTGAAGGTATTGCTGTGGAAGCCCGTCACGTCAAAGTCAGCCTGCAGCGCCCAGGCATGGATCACCTTGCCGCCTGGCTGCTTGGCCTGGCCGAGAGAGATTAGTGCACCATCCGGCGCGGGCCGGCCGACTTCCTCGGCGAACTCGCGGCGCGCAGCGTGCAATGCCTCCTCATGCGGTTCGAACTCGCCTTTTGGGATAGACCACGCACCATCGTCCCTTTTGGCCCAGAACGGCCCGCCGGGGTGCACCAGCAACACCTCAATCTCGCCTGCACTGAGCCGGTACAGCATGATGCCGGCGCTCTGCTTGGCCACGGTTATTCCTTCAGGAACTTGGCAACTTCGGCGCGCTCCAGCTCGTCCAAATCGGCAAACAGATCGGTCTCGTACACTTCAGCCACCTTGTAGAGGTAATCATAGAGCGAGCGCGGGTAGACGTGGAACACGACGTGGTCGGCCTTGAGCCGGCTTTGGGGCAGGAACGGACGGTAGTTTTGCTTGATGTCACAGCCGTCGCCCAGCTTGCCGATCAGGCGTTTTTCGATGAAGAAAATCAGGGTGAAAATACTCGTCAGCTCTTCGTCGGTGAGGTCCCAAGGCTTCTCAACGTGCCGCTTGGGCAGCACCAGCAAATGGCCCGGCACTTTGCGCGGGTTGCTGAGCACCGCAACCGCTAGGTTGTTTTCTTTGACGACTTGTGCACCCAGATCGCAGAACGGGCACTCGGCTTGCTTGGTCATGTTTCCATGATACCAGGAAATGGGAAGGGGAGCAGCAGACGGAAGGCCGGCTTTACCCCGAAGTATGGGGTCGCTGCCAACACCCGTCCTAAGGGTAGCGATAGCCGGCTTGCCAAACACAAAAGGCCACGCTCCTGGTGGCCTTCTATGTTTGGTGGGCAATATAGGGCTCGAACCTATGACCTCAGCAATGTGAATGCTGCGCTCTAGCCAACTGAGCTAATTGCCCGTTCCTATGCTGCGGCCGTCATTATATCACCTTCTGTACTCCGAGAGCTACACAGGACACAGGCGGCGGCTAGTGCATCAAGCCGGTCCTGCGATGTACAATTCGATGAGTATCCATATAAGCAGAGAGGTAAATTATGTCCGACATCTTGCATATTCCGCCAAGCCAAGGGCCGGGCGAGCAACCGGCACCTCCGCCTGCCGGTGACCCTGAGCTGTCCAAGCTGGAACCTGCCGCCGCACCCGCCGAGCAGGAGGCTGCAGTCGAGGCGCCGGTGCCGGAGCGGCAGCTTGAGGTGGACGCCGATCTGGCGGCAGCATGGGTACAAGAGGAAACAGACCCAGAACTCCAACAGGTCAGGCAGCGTATCGTCGACAGCATCGACTGCGTGTCCTTCGACACGTTCCGCGCCGCCTTACATACTACGGCCGAGCAGCTACAAGAGACTTTGCAAGGGCAACACTATGCGATGCTATGGGACTCAAAACCTCACTCTTCAAAACGGTGGGTCAGCCAGCTGCTTGCACCCGACATCGCAGCAAACCCGCCGGCGGCCCAGACTTTCTTTACTTCAGGCTGGGAGCGCATGAACGGCTGTCCAACGGTCGAGCGGCTGGTCGCCCAGGGGCTAACGACGTTTGTCGTTCCGGATGACGCCATATACAGCGGCGAACAAATTATCCAGCGATCCGTACGGCCCATCTATGAGCTGACACATACGCCGGAGTTCCGGCAGAGATATCCCGACGCGCATATCAAGATGGTGATCACGGCGCCATATATGAGCAGCCGTTTCCTGGAAAGTAACATTGTGAAGGCGCTCACCGCTGAGGGGTTTATAGAGATCGTGCCGCCTGCGCATATCATGCCCACACTCACCGAAAGACTCACGTCAGAGGAACAAGCGATTCTTGCAAAGCACGAGGGACGGCTTACGCCCGACGGCGATGTGTTTTACCAGGCGCCCACAACGGTGTTTGACCATCGTATCCCAGACGGACACTCATTCCCCGATGAGGTGCGCGGTGTTTTTGCCTCTACGCCGCAAAAACCATACGATCTGCCGGGCACGCCATATTATGCAGCTGAAGAGCAGCTGTTTGAGACATACAAAGCACCGCTCTTGCAGCAGCTCAATCAGCGTTAGCGTTCGGGCTTGTCGATGTAATCCCGGCAGAAGCGTTCAAAAACGCCGTTCGTCCAGCCAAAGCCGGTTTGCGACGGATATACACCCTTTACCGGCGGCCGGTCAGGGCTGACGACGTTATACTTTTCCAAAAAGACGCCGTGCGTGTTAAACCACGCCACGTTGCACTTCAGCCACTTCAGAGCAATCCGACGGGCATCGTCGTGGTAGCCGTAGCGTTCCAGCGCTTTGATCACGATGAAATGCAGCGGCGCCCAGCCATTGGGGTACGCCCATTGCGTGGGCACACTGCCCACGACATATTGACGCATCTGCAGTGAATCGGTTGTGGCCAGACCGCCTTTATTCTCGAAACGGCGGAGTGCCCGCACCAGGCCGGCGGCCTGATCGTTATCGACCATCCCCGCCCACATGGGGAAGTATGCCGCCAGGCTGCTCACCGTGCTGCGGCGCTTCTTGACATAGTTGTAGTCGTAGTACAGACCGCGGATGCGATCCCACATCAGCTCGTTCATCGCCGCTCTGCGTTCGTCGGACGCTTTCTGCCACTTGGCGGCTGCCGTGGGGTCACCGAACATGCGTGCCGCGCGCACAAAGTCTGTCTCGTATTTGTACAGCAGCGCGTTGAGATCGACCGGCACATACTGCAGCGCGTGCCGGTTGAAACGCGGCGTCATATCCCAGCCGCTCTCGGCCTCTGCCAGATCGTCCAGCATGTTGATGTCGTAGTAGCGCGACAGACCGCGGTACACCTGCCGGTCATTCGGCTTCTTGGTACCCATCCAAACAATCTCGTACTCCTGCTCGGCAAGCTTGAGCGCCTCTTTCAGCCATCGCTCGCTCGGGTGAAACGTATCGTAGATATCAAAAATAAACGAGGTAAGGAACGGCGGCTGTGAGCGGCCGGTCAGATATGTACGCGAGGCATTGGGAACAACGCGGAAGCGCTTGAAGAGCGCCAGTAGATCCTCCAAAATGCCGGTGACAAGTTCCTGGTTCTCTTTGTCGAGCAGTCCCTGCGCAATAAAATAGCTGTCCCAGTAGTACAGTTCGTTGTAGTCGAAACTGGCCGTCGCGTCGTAGCTGGGTACCAGGTAGGGTTTGGGTAAGCCCAGCAGGCTCTCGTCATCTTTTGGGTGATAGCGCAAGACGTGCTGCCAATAGTCCCGCACATAGGCACGTGCTTTGCGTACATCTGCCGGCCCGAGCGTCGTATGGCGGCGCGGCAGGAGCCAACGGTCCCCTTTCGTCGCGTCTGAAGGTTGTAAAAGATGTAGCATACACTACCCGCCGTTAGGTTAGTTGATATCCGGAGATGATGAGCCAGATCATACAGTATCCAGCGCAGTAATCACATGTATCATTATACGCACCGCGGCCAGCGCGCCGATTGCAAAATCGTTGTGCTATAGACACTGCGCCGGACCGGCCTACAGGACTTTTTGGCGCTTGCGCTTGGTGGGGTCGAGTTCGCGTTTGCGCAGGCGCAAGCTCTTGGGCGTCACTTCCAAAAGTTCGTCTTTCTCGATGAAATCGAGGCACTGCTCCAGACTGAGTATGGTCGCCGGCGTCAACTGCACCACGCCGTCGGACGACTTGGAACGCATGTTGGTCAGGTGCTTGGCCTTGCAGACATTGATCTCCATGTCTTCCTGGCGCGTGTTGAGACCCACGATCTGGCCGGCGTAGACTTTCTCGGCCGGGCCGACGAAGAGGGTACCGCGGGCTTCGGCGGTCTGCAGCGAGTACGGCATGGTCGTGCCGGTTTCGAAGGCGATCAGCACGCCGTTGCGCAGCTGCTGCAGCGCCGGGCCAAGCGGCTGGTAGCCGGTGACGAGCGAGTTCATAACTACCGTGCCCTTGGTTTGGGTCATCAGCGTGTTGCGCAGGCCCAGCAGCGAACGCGTCGGCAGCTCGTAGACCAGCTTGGTCACGCCCTTCGGCGAGGCAAACTGCTCCTTGAGCACGGCGCGGCGGCGGCCCAGCTCCATCTGAATGGCGCCGACGTGTTCGGCCGGGACCTCGATAATCAATTCTTCGACCGGCTCGAGCGTCTGGCCGTTCTCTTCCTTGGTGACGACCTGCGGGCGGCCGACCTCAAACTCGTAGCCCTCGCGGCGCATGGCTTCGATCAGCACGCTCAGGTGCAGTTCGCCGCGGCCGCTAACCACAAAGCCGATGCCGCTATCTTCCACGCGCAGGCCCACGTTTGTCTCCAGCTCGCGCTCCAGGCGCTCGCCAATCTGGCGTGAGGTCGTAAATTCGCCCTCGGTGCCCTTGAACGGGCTGGTGTTGGGCCCCAGGTAAATCTTCAACGTCGGCGCCTCAACCTCAAGCACCGGCAAGGCCACCGGGTTGGTAGCGTCGGCAATGGTCTCGCCGATGTGTGCCTCGCCCACGCCGGTCAGCTGCACAATGTCGCCGGCAATACCGAGCGGCACTTCGAAGCGCGCCAGGCCATAGCTCATAAACACAGCTTCCACACGCGCCTTGGCCTGGGTACCGTCTTTTTTACAGAGCGTCACCTGGTCGCCGGCTTTGACCTGGCCGGCCGAAATGCGGCCAATGGCGTACTTGCCCTTAAAGTTGTCCCACGCCAGCGCTGTTACCAGCATCTGGAATGGCGCATCGAGTGTGACTTGTGGTGCCGGGATCTCAGTGATAATGGCATCAAACAGCACGTCCAGGTTGCCCGGCGCGGCGATGTCCGCCGGAATGCCTTGCCATGCCTTGCCCTCGCGACCGACCGCGTAATACACCGGGTAATGCAGTTGGTCCTCGTGGATCACCAGTTCCAGGAACAGATCGGCCAGCTCGTTTTCGACCTCTGTAATACGCGCGCCCGGCTTGTCGATTTTATTGATGACCACAATGGGCTTGAGGCCGGCCGCCAGTGCCTTCGAGAGCACAAATTTGGTCTGCGGCATCGGGCCTTCTTGGGCGTCAACGATCAGCAGGCAGCCGTCAGCCATGTTAATCGTCCGCTCCACCTCACCTGAAAAGTCGGCGTGGCCCGGCGTGTCGATGATGTTGATGCGATATTCGCCGTGCTGCACTGCCGTCACCTTGGCGGTAATCGTAATGCCGCGTTCCCGCTCCTGGTCGCCGCTGTCCATGATGAGTTCCTGGCTCATCTCGGCCTGGTTGTCGCGGAAGGTTTTGGACTGTTTGAGCAGACCGTCCACCAGGGTCGTTTTGCCATGGTCAACGTGCGCGATAATCGCAATATTACGTATCTTTGATGGATCTTGGTTCTGATTCATATATAAAAAGACGCCTTTGCAAGCGCCCCTGTTGCTTACTTACCGCCATTATACCATAAGGAGGTTATCAGGGGAAGATTTGACATAACAGAGGTGGGATGATAAGGTCCAGACATGGAAAAACTTACTACACCATCAGAACAGGAAGAACTCACCCAGCTCACAGTATTAACAGAAATCGATGATGCTCCGAAACTGGTCGCTGAAATCACTCCTGCATACGATGCAAACGGCAACGTGGTCAATGGCACGCTGGAAGAATTCGTCGTGCCTTCGCATGAAGATGATCGTTAGCTAAGCACACAGCACCTGCAGAGCCCAGCGTGCCAGCACTGCTGTGTAGATGCGTCAACCATCTCTATCTATTACTGCAATAACTACTTCCGGGAGCTATTATGCCGTTACATGAACAGACACAACACGAGATCGAACAGCTAAATGACGTTCTTGATGACCTGACCAATGCATTCGGTGAGGGCGTAGAGGAGAGCGGTGCATATCAACAATACCTAGAGCAGCTCGGTGCGCTCGCGGTTGAAGCCGAGAATCAAGGGTATGAGTTCGGTCAAATTTCCAAATACTCGGTCTGACAGGCCGTAGCGCAACTGCTTCACGTATGATTGTATGATTCGCGCAACAGCGTCTTAGCCTGCTCAAGTATATGTTTTTGCGTGGCGGGTAACTGTTTGCCGGCACGGTTGATATAGAACGTCAGCATGGACATGGCCGATTGGTATGGAGTGCCCTTGCGGCGCGTGCTGCTGTCGGCCGAGTGTTTGAGCGATAGGGCGATCTTGCGCGGATCGCGCCACGTAAAGATGCCCGCCTCCAGATCAAGCGCGTGGCTGCGTTTGGTGACTGCCTGCGACCACTGCGTTGCCATAGCGCCAGCTATCACAGAGCCCGGCGGGGCTTTGGTTCCTCATCCTTATGCCGCTTCGGCCATTTCAGGCGTCCCAACAGTTCTTTGCCCTTTTGCAGGGGATGGTACGCAACCACCGCGTTGCCAGCGTTTGGCTCGCTCGCTTCGGTGGCACCGGCCAAGCCTTCGTCGTACAGCTCCTGCGTCTCGATGGCTGTGTCTGTTGCCGGGTGTGTTGGGTCAAGCCGCTCCGAAACCTGCCGCCAGTCGTCGGGTGTAGCGTCAGGGTCGCGCTCCTCGTCCACGGCCGGAGCGAACGGCGTGCCGTTATCCTCCGGCAACTCCTCTAGACGGTCCTCGTCGCTTGGCTCATCTGGTGGCATCGTACCCTCCTTTGCCACTTACCAGTATATCGCGATATCGCGCCCTGCGGCACACAAAAAGCGGCCCACTAAGGGCCGCTGCTATATGACTCTGGTGGAGCTGGCGGGATGTGCGCCCGCGTCCGCTGGTGTACCAGGGTTAGTATTCTACAGGTGTAGTCCGTTTACGCAGTCTTGCAGTCAGATCGGTGAACGGACAAAAGGTCCGGCTGCAAAAGTCCCAAGCTTAGCACTCGTCATGGACAGGACAAGTGAGCAATCAGATGATATGAAACGATTCCAGGCTATCTGATGTCGTCTGAAGCGTTGCTGCAGCACTTAGGCTGCAACTGGTGCGAAAGAAAATGCGCGGGGCGCAAAAGCGCTTGCTACAAAGTTCTTCACGCGAGTAAATGCGTTTGCATCTATTCAGGGTTGCCTATAACGCTGACAAGCGACCTGCTACCTAACCGATAAAGACCAACGTCGAGCTTAAATCAGCCCCACATACGGGTCGTCACCTCTGTGACGACCCTCGTATTATAGCACAATCAGGCGGCTTCGACCATGTCGACGCGCTCGGCGCTATCGACGCGGCGGCTGGCGCGGTAGAAGCTGTTGAAGATGATGCCGCCGCCCAGCACTGCGATACCACCAATCACCACCGGCACATTAACCCCCATGGCCGCCACATAGCCGGCAATGGCCGCCGGGATAGCCTGCGCCAGGGCTTGCACGCTCGCCTCAATGCCCAGCACCTCGCCTTGCGACTTTTTGCCGGCAGACAGGCTAACGAGCGCCGAGGCATTTGCCATGGTCAGACCGTTGAACAAAGCGATAGCCGGCCCCACCAAAAGCAGCTGCGCCGTATCGCGCGGCCAGAGCTGCAGGAACAGCGCCGCGGCATTGCCCAGCATACTCACCCGCAAGATCTGGTGCGCCTTAAAGCGCTTCACGGCCAGCGGCACAATGATCGCTTGCGCCAGAGCAATACAGATGCCGATATACGCAAAGTAATCGCCGACGTTGTTAGTGGTAAAGTGCAGTTTCTGGATGAGCAGAATCTGGAAAAAAGTGGTGAAGAACGTAAACCCGCCCCAGAAGCAGAACTCCGCGCTAAAGACCGTCCGCAGGCCCGGCATCGTAGCCGCCCGAACGATGTTATGCAGCGAGCGGTTCCAGGCAATCTTGAGCGCTTTGTTGATGTGCCGGTGTGTCTCGGGCAGGATCGCCAGCATCAGCATGGTATTGATGGCGCTCAGGATAGCCGTAAACCAAAACGGCGTGGCCGGATCAAACCAGCCCGGCGTATGGAATAGACCGAGGACATCGGCGTGCGGCACCGCCAGGCGGGCACCGATGTATGGCCCCATCACAAAGCCCATGCCAAACGCCGCGCCGATGATGCCGAAGTTGCGCGCCCGGTGCTCGGGTTTGCTCACATCGGCGATGACGGCACGCGCCACGCTGATGTTGCCGCCGGTGATGCCGTCGAACGCCCGCCCTACGAACAGCAGCGGAATGTTCTTGGTCAGAATGGCAATGGCAAACAGCACATAGCCGACAGCCGTGCCGAAAAGGCTGAAACCAAGGATCGGCTTGCGCCCGTAGCGGTCCGACAATTGCCCGAGGATCGGCGTGGCGAAGAATTGCATCAGCGGGTAGATGGCCGTCAGCCAGCCAAGGATGATCAACCCCGTGTCAAAGCTATAGCCGGCCGGCGTAAAGATTTTGTAGACCAGCTGCGGCAGTACCGGGATAAGAATACCCACGCCCAGCACGTCCAGAAAGACGGTCAGCAGGACAACGGGCAGCGCCCTGCTTTCAGTTTTGCTTGTTTGTTCCATAAAAACTCCTTACGTGCGTTATGCGTGGGCGGTCGGGTCGGGATGTGCCGTATGGCAGACCCGGCCATGCAGGACGCCGAGCAGCTCATCCAGCTGTTCGTGCTGCTTGGTGCCAAGCGCTGTAAAGGTCGGCGCGTGATACTTCTCCAGCACCGCCATGGCCGCTTCAGCCAGCCGCAACCCCTTGCGTGTCGGCACCGTCAGGTGCTGCCGGTGGTCTTTGGGGTTGATGATGCTGTGCAGCAGCCCGTCATCCAACATCAGCTTGACCTGACGGCTGATACTCGCCTCGGTCTGTCCAAGGTCGTTCGCGACATCCCGCTGCTTCACGTCCGGGCATACCTTCAGCAACTGCAAAATTTTAAACTGCGCCAGGCCGATGCCCAGTTGCTCCTGCAGCACTTGGTCGGACTGCTTCGCCAGCAGCGACGCGACATGTTGCAGCAGATAGCCGAGGTGATTGGTCGGGCGCATACAAATAGTTACCGTTCTAGCCTATCAAAATAGCTTAACATGTCAAGCTTAATGTTGACAGAGTAGCAAACTACCAGTATAAGTTTTGGTATGAGTGAGCAAGGGCCACAAGAGCTGCAGCAGCAGCTTGCCCAGCAGCAGCATGTTATCAATGAGCTGTGCTATGTGCTGCGGTGGGCGAATGAGTACCTAGCAGCGATGCCTGAAGCTGATAAGCCCTATGCTATGGAGCATGGAGTAGCAAACTGTATCCGAACGGTACAGCAGCGTTTAGGCAACACGGTTGCCCGCTACTGGCCAGACGCTGGCTTGCAGCGCGATGAGCCGCTCGGCCCTAAGCAGTTTGATGCTGACGGCACTGGCCCAGCGGGTTAGCGAGGTAGGCGGTGATTGGCACGGTAAAGGTCATGCCACTGCGTTAGCGATAGGGATTGCGCACGGGTCGACGGCGGGACATTGGCAGCGCCCAGCAGCGCCATGGTCGTACTGCGGTCGAGGTGGAGGCCGGCGCCCAGCGCGTTGAGCAAGGTCTTACGGCGCTGCGCGAAGCCGGCTTTGACGAGGCGGAAGAAGGCGGCGGAGTCGACATCCCGGAACAGCGGGCCGGCCCGGCGTTGCAAGACAAGGATTTGCGAATCCACCTTTGGCGGCGGCGTAAACAGACGCGCCGGCACTTCCTGCCCCAACGACACGTGCCAGTAAAACTGCGCCGTAACGGACAGCAACGACATATCTCCCGGCTTGGCCGCAACCCGCTCGGCAACCTCTTTTTGTACCAGCAGCACCGCGCAAGCGGGCGGACTAGTGCTCTCCGACAGCACGCGGATGAGGTTGCTGGTAAGGTAATAGGGGATGTTCGCCACCACTTTGTAGCCGGCGGGCACGGCGGTAAAGTCGAAATGCAGGATATCCTGCCGCACTACTTCCAGATTGGATGCCGGCACGCGGCCGGGCAGTTCGTCGGCCAGTGTGTTATCGAACTCCACTGCTACGACGCGGGCAGCTCGCCCGACCAGCAATCTTGTAAGCGTGCCGGTGCCCGGGCCGATCTCGACCACGGTGTCATCAGGCCGTACGTCAGCGGCGGCACACATCGCCTCCAAACTGGCAGCGTCAGTCAACCAGTGCTGGCCTAACGATTTGTTCGCAAACGGCAAGTCATTCATCACCCCAGTCTACCAGTAGTGATGGGACACCCAAAACGTGTACGCTCCGTACCAACCGCCATAGCGCTGCGCATAGGATGTGCACCACTTGAGCTGGGTAATGGGGTTGGTAGCCCAGTCGTCGCCGGCACTGGCCATCTTGTAGCCGGGCGTTGCCTGGCAGAGGCCATAGCCCACCCCGGCTGAGCCGGGGGTGCCGTGATAGGCCGGGCAACCGCCGTACTCACCCTGCCACTTGGTCGGGCACCAGCCGGATTCGCGGCTGATGATGTAGTCGGCATACTGGTAGTCGTCCGGCGAGATGCCGGCGCGCGCCATGTCTCCCTTGATGCCGGAGAGGTTGGTGCCGCGTGCCACGATCTGGGTGACTGCCTGCACCGTGACCACCGTCTGCACCAGGTCTTTGCTCACCACCTGGCCGTGCTGCACCGTAATGCGATAGGTCAGCACCTGCTGCCCCGCGCTGCCCTGCTGCCGGGTGGCGAACGTGCCGTATGCCAGCGAGTCGTCGTTGACGTACTGCACGGGAACGGGAATATCTTGCGTCTCGCTCTGCAAGCCGGTACCGTCACGCAACACGGCCACGGTGATACCGGGCGTGATGGGCGTGTCTACCCCTGGCGTGACATGCACAGACTGGCCCGGCGTGATGTGTTTCTCGGCCAAGAAGGCACCGACGGTCGTCGCCAGCGTGCGCGTCGGCGCGGCGATGCCGTTGATGGTAAGCGTCACCGGTGTTGATTGGTTAACCGTAATGACCGAGCCAAGGGCGCCCTGCTTGAGAAAGTTCGAGACTGGCGCCGTTGTCAGTTTATCTTCCGGATAGACCGTCACCCCGGCTTGCCTGGCGATGCTGCGCGGCGTGGTGGCCGCGCTCAGGCCTGTCGTTACGGTATCACCCTCGACAATCTTCACCGGCGCGGCGCGGTAAATGTTAATACGGAAGTCGTCCTGGTTGATGGGCGTATCAATGCTCGGCTCTACGACGTCGCCCCGGTTGACGCTGATGTGCAGCTTGCTCAACAGCGCACCGACGGTTGGCTCGTGGCTGGGAACGATTTGCGTCTGATGGTCATGCGAGATAATCACCAGATCGGTCTCGGCCGGTTTGAACGTGCCGCCGTGCCCCAGAACCCACCACACGGTGCCGCCGGTGAGTGTTAATAGAACGGCAAAAGCCGTAATCGGCACCGCAAACGGATGCCGGCTCAGCACTTTTAACCGGCGCACCCGGCGCCGGTGCGCGATAACAAATGTACGGTTCAGACGACGGAGCTTTTGCTGCATACCAAAAGAGTCCAAGCGGCGCTCAGTTGGTGAGGCGCGCGCCCGCTCTCGCTCTAGTACCTTATTGTAGCAGCTCTATCATACGGAATGAGTGCAACCCGGTTTGGGTGCCATGCTCAATCTTCTATACTATACCTACTTCTGGGGTATGTACTCTAGGCCCACTGGCAACGGATTGTTGTCGAAATCAACGAGACTGCCATCGGCGGCAGTATAGAGGTCGGACTGCTCCTGGGCAAGAGAGACAGTGAGCGTCTTGCCCTGCTCTGCTGCTGTAGCTGCATTGTTGGGGAGCCATTCGCAGGCCGGTAGGTCTGTGACCGGATCGCCAGGATTCCGAGGGTTTACGGCGTACACTTCCAGGTCGCCCTCCTCATCTTCTGTAATATATCCGTTCACCTCAACTTGCTGCCCATCGACGTTTACTGTGGTCATCAGCGGGTCCTCAATGTAGAAATCGGCACCCTTGTTTGTCTGGCAGACAAGCGTTCCGATCTTCACCTGGACATTTTGGCCGTCAAGGATATTGTTTCGAAGCCCAGCGGCCGCGTCCAACAGTTGCTGACCGCTCAGCGTAATTTCATGAGCGGCAGTCGCACGAGCACCATTACTATGATGAGTAGGGGGGGTGTCGCAGGCAGCCGCGAAAGCCAGCAAGCCTAATAGCCCAAGCCGAGCTACCGGAGTGGCAGCAGCACGTTCGATTTTTTGGGCAAAACCTTCGAATGAAAACCCTTTGCGCGCGGTGTTTTTTGCCATAGACGTAGTGAGTAAGTCCTTTACTTCTTCTTATGCTTATTCACACAAAAGCACTAACGGCTGATAACTATAGCGCAAACTGCTACCCCTGTCAACGTCTTCTACCTCTGTTACACAATGTTGTAATGGATATATTACAGCTTTTCCAGCGGGGCGAAGCCGAGGTTGAGTTTTTTAGCGCCCTTGCCTTTGAAATAGACGGTGACCATGTCGCCGTCTTTTTCGACAATGGTACCGGTGCCGAACACGGCATGACGCACGGTGTCACCTTCGTTGACTTCGGGCACGTAACGCGGCTCGGTGCTGCTAACCGGCTGGCGCGGCGGCTGCCATGCCTCTTCGTAGCCGGCGCTGCCGGCGTTCGCCTGAAAGCCCTCGTCAACTTCACTTAAAAAGCGCGACGGCAGGTTGTGCTGCACGCCGCCGTAGAGCATGCGTGAGGTGGCGTAGGTCATGTACAGCTCCTGTTTGGCGCGGGTCATGCCGACATAACAGAGCCGGCGCTCTTCTTCCATTTCGTTTTGGTCATACAGCGCGCGGG
The DNA here is from genome assembly GCA_035545555.1 of Saccharimonadales bacterium (SeqCode). Classification (GTDB taxonomy): domain Bacteria; phylum Patescibacteriota; class Saccharimonadia; order Saccharimonadales; family UBA4665; genus JANWHZ01. The sequence continues at coordinate 82,914 of DASZYD010000013.1, forward strand.
TGTGCGGGAAGATAGATTCTTCCATGCCGATCATGAACACCACGGGGAACTCAAGGCCCTTGGCGGCATGCAGCGTCATGAGGATGACTGCATCACTGCCGAAATCGGCACTGTCCACATCGCTCACCAGCGCCACTTCTTCCAGGAAGCCTTCCAGGCCCATCGCCTGGTACTCTTGCGCTACGCTCAGCAGTTCACGCACGTTCTCCTGCCGGGCTTCGCCTTGCGGCGTACCGTCGTCCAAAAAGTGCAGGTAATCGATCCGGCGCAGCAGCGAGTCGATCAGTGCTGCCGGCGTTGCCGTCTCGGCCACCACGCGTAGCGCGGCAATAGCGGCACCCAGGTCACTCAGCCCCTTACGTGCCTTGCCGGTCACTGCCAGGCAGTTGTGTGCTTGTGCGAGCGCCTCAGCGAGCGTTTGGCCGTTCGCCCGCTGCCAATCATAAAAGTTCTGCAGCGACTTTGCGCCCACACCGCGCGCCGGCACATTGACGATGCGCTCAAAGCTTACACGGTCTTCGGGCTGAAAGACGAGGCGCAGGTACGCCATGATGTCTTTGATCTCTTTGCGGTCATAAAAGCGCACGCCGCCGACAATGCGGTACGGCATGCCCGCATACACGAACGCCTCTTCAACAGCGCGGCTCTGGGCGTTGGTGCGGTACAGCACGGCAAAATCGCGGTAATGGCGCAGGCCCGCGTCGATGGCCATGCGTATGCGGCGGATAATCAGCTCAGCTTCGGCCCGCTCGCTGGAGGCTTGTAGGATCTGCACCGGCAGGCCGTCACCGGCATCGGTCCACAGCTTTTTATCGGAGCGCTGCAGATTTTTCGTAATAATGGCATGTGCGGCATCCAGGATGTGGCGCGTGGAGCGATAGTTCTGCTCCAGCTTGATGACGGTGCAATCTTTGTAGTCTTTCTCGAAGTTCAGAATGTTGCGGAAATCGGCCCCCCTCCATGAGTAAATTGACTGCCAGTCATCACCTACTACAGCAATGTTGTGCTGGTTGTTGGTGAGCAGTTTGACCAGCCGGTACTGGGCGGCGTTGGTGTCCTGGTACTCGTCGATCATGATGTAGCGGAACTGGTGCTGCCACTTGGCGCGCACCTCCGGCTGCGATTCCAGCAAATGCACAGTACGGTTGATGAGGTCGTCAAAATCGAGTGCCGAGGTCTCTTTCAGCGCTTTTTCGTACAAGGGGTACACCTTGGCTGCCGCTTCCTGCGCCGGGCTATTGGCAACACCGGCATACTCCTGCGACGTGAGCATTTCGTTTTTGGCGCTGCTGATGAGCCCCTTCAGTACGCGCGGCGGAAAGCTCTTCTCGTCTATGTGGAGCTCTTTGCTGGCGTGCTTAATCGCCGCCTGGCAGTCGCTTTCGTCAAAGATGACGAAGCTGCGCGGGATGCCGATGTGCTCACCATCCATGCGCAGCAGCCGTACACAAATACCGTGGAACGTGCCCATATACGGCATGAAACCGCGGTCACCGGCGTTTTCACCCAGCAATGCCGCCACCCGCTCACGCATTTCCCGCGCGGCTTTGTTGGTAAATGTCACCGCCAGAATGTTGTAGGGCGATGCCTTGCCGGTGGCAATAAGATACGCAATGCGGTGCGTCAACGTCTTGGTCTTGCCCGAGCCGGCGCCGGCTTGGATAAGCAGCGGCCCTTCGGTCGTCTCCACGGCCCGGCGTTGCTCCGGGTTCAAACCCTCCAGCAGTTCATCAAACATCGTTAGTTTTATTGTAACAGATCAGCCGGCCGTATAAGATGGTGCCGCTTACGCGCCGGGCTGCAGGGCCGTAACTGAGAAGCCTGGGCAAGCACTCTCACCAAAGACAGTCTGCAGCGGGGTGGTTACGCCGGGCAGATACAGCTTGAGGTTGCTGCTGGCGGCGGCCGTGCAGGTCACACTGCCGGGGTCAAACGCGCCCGGATCGGGCAAGCCGATCACCGCATGCGCCTTGCCGCCGTGCGCCGCCAGCGTAACTGTTGCCGGAGCATACAAGGAATTACTCGCCGCTGCCAGCGATATGCTGCCGGCATCTGTCATAAACGCCGCCGGATAGCCGGCCAGTTTGCAGGCATAGGCACCGGCGTTTGTTATGACGGCGTGCCAATATATCGTGCCGGCAGTGCCGTCGGAACTGCCCTTGCTCAGCGTCAGGTGACCGCAAGCCGTCGCCATACTCACTGTCGGGGCTGGTGTGTAGCTGTTGTTCGAGCCCTGAGTGTATGATCGGCTCCATACCAAATACCCTGCGGCACCAACCGCAATAATTACTAAGACTA